>CALVRF010000098.1 GCA_944358495.1 uncultured Bacilli bacterium | reverse complement strand
ACCACAATCCACTGTGTTAACCCCTTCACCAATTCCGCCATATAAAAGACATATATATTTTATCAGTAAATTATCATTTTGACAAGCCTTTTATTACAAATTGCCCACATATTCATCAAAACTAGTTAATCACCCATACACCAAAAGCCCTTTTTCATAACATAAACCGAGGAGGGAATCAAATGAATAACTATTCAAATATGTATTCTTATATGCCAAGCGACTTCGAATATCTAAATAGACTTTATAATATTATGCCTAACCAAAACATGAATCAAAATATGAATAACCAAAATATGCCAAACCAAAATGCCGATAAAACACTTCAAAATAAACTATCAAAACAAGCCGGTGATAACATGAACTTTAATCAATGTAATTATCAAAACAAACTCACACCTAATAATCTATATGACGTTTATGGTGGATATATTCGTGGTAATATGTTCAAAGACTTGTATAATCAATATAAAATAAATAAGCCATTTGAAATCGAACCAATGAACGAACAAGCCGAATTATTAACCTACCTAAATGCTTATAGCTTCGCCGCTCACGACTTAAATCTATTTTTAGATAATAATCCTAATAATCGCGATGGCATCCGTTTATTTAACGAATACACCCAAAAAGCTAATGAGCTAAGAAATGAATACGAAAGAAAATACGGCCCACTACTCGTGGACGCCAGTACAACATATCCATGGGCTTGGAATAACTCACCATGGCCATGGGAAAACAAATAAAGGAGGAAAATAACAATGTGGAAATATGAAAAAAGGCTTCAATATCCCGTTAACATTCGCAAAAAAGATATCAAAATGGCCAAATACATTTTAACTCAATATGGTGGACCAGCCGGAGAGCTTGCCGCAGCTTTCCAATATTTAGATCAACGTTATAATATGCCCGATGACCGCGGAAAAGCTTTACTAACGGATATTGGTACCGAAGAACTTGCTCACGTTGAAATCATCTCAGCTATGATCTACCAATTAATGCAAGGTGCCACACCCGAAGAATTAAAAGCCGCTGGCTTTGGTGAACAATACGCTCAATTTGGAGCCGACCTATTCCCATCAGATTCATTCGGTAATCCATTTAATATGGCTTATATCAAAGTATCCGGTGACTATATTGCCGATATTGAAAGTGACATGGGCGCTGAACAAAGAGCCAGAGCGACTTATGAACACCTAATGGACTTAACCAATGACCCAGATGTTCTCGCACCACTATCATTCTTAAGAGAACGCGAAATCGTCCATTATCAAAGATTTAAAGAATTACGCGACTACTATTTAAAAAATAAAAATACTTCTCGTTAAGTATTTTTTTTACATATTTAAACATAATAACAATGGTGATATTATGAAAAAACTAATTTTAATAACCCTTTTACTTCTAATAACCGGATGCACCACCAAAGTCGAACTAGATGGGGAAATTACTGAAATAAAATATAATGATACTATCATCCTAGAAGATGAATATCAAAACATTAAAGATATGTTAAATACTAGTTTTAGTGGCAAAGCTAGTGACAATCTAAAAGACACCTTAATTATAAAAACCAAAAGTCATTTATATGCTTATAAACTATCCGATAACTATATAAGTTATGATGGTAAGATTGCCGAAAACAATAAATTAAATAAATATTTAACCAAACTAGAAAACACTTACACCAATAAAAATTTCTTCGATATCAAATACATAAAAAACTATAATGTATCCGATAACGACTTAAATATCAACCTCGATAAAACCTCTAATTACATTATTATTAAAGCTAACAAGCCTATCAAAGATTTTAAAATCAACGCTATCGACTATGAAAACAAAAACAATTACCAAGATGTTGATCTTCTCTATGAAAAAGATAAAATTGCCAATCAAACTATCGTCATTCGTAAAAGTATTGACTACGAAAAACCCGACATTAGAATATCCTTCAGTAATCAGTATAACTATAACGTCTCAATCATTCCAATATACAATGGCGAAAATCTTACCTTTAATAAAAAATATAAAACAAAAAACTCCAATTAAACGGAGTTTTATTTATGCCTGATATCATATTTTTTACGTTCATTAGTATTTAAAATTTTCTTACGTAAACGATAACTAATCGGTGTCACCTCAACAAGCTCATCATCATTAATATAATCCAAACAAACTTCTAAACTCATCTCACGCGGACGTTTAAGTACTACCGTATGATCTTTTGTAGCAGAACGAGTATTCGTTAAATTTTTACCCTTAACAACATTCACCGCTAAATCATTATCATGGTTATTTTCACCAACAATCATACCTTCATAAACATCCACACCCGGTCCAATAAACATTGTACCACGGTCTTCCAAAGCCCCTAAAGCATAAGCTGTTGACTTGCCATTTTCCATCGAAACTAAAACACCGTTTTTACGTTTACCAACCGAATTAGAAACCATTGGACCATATTCTTTAAAAGTATGATTAATAATTCCATAACCTTTAGTCAAAGTCATAAACTCCGTCATAAACCCAATTAATCCTCTAGACGGAATCGTATAATTAAGACGGACTTGCTTCTCACGATTTTCCATATTTTCCATTGTTCCTCCGCGAGTTCCAAGCATCTCAATTACATTACCAACATATTCTTCCGGCACATCAATTTGTACATCTTCAAACGGTTCACATTTAACTCCGTCAATTTCTTTAACGATAATTTGCGGCTTAGATACTTGTAATTCATAACCCTCACGGCGCATATTTTCAATCAAAATACTTAAATGTAACTCACCACGACCAGATACCATCCAAGATTCCGAATCCACCTGACTAACTTTTAAAGAAACATCTCTTTCTGTCTCTTTCATTAATCTTTCTTCAATCTTTCTAGCCGTTAAAAACTTCCCTTCTTTACCACTAAAAGGACTAGTATTAACGCCAAAAGTCATTTGTAATGTCGGTTCATCGATACGTAACTTTGGTAAAGCATCTTCCTTACCAACCTCACAAACCGTTTCTCCAACCGAAATATCTGGAAGACCTGCAATCGCAACAATATCTCCGGCATGTGCTTCATTAACTTCTAGCTTTTGTAATCCTAAATAACCAAATATCTTCTGAATCCTAAATTGTTTAATAGTGCCATCCAAACGTACACAAGAAACCATACTATTAACTTTCATTGTTCCTCTTTTAACTAAACCAATTCCAATTCGACCCACAAAATCATTGTAATCAAGTAAAGCTGGTTGAAATTGTAAACTACCATCTTCACTAACGTTAGGCTCCGGAATATGTTCAATAACCGTATCTAAAATTGGATCCATAGTTGGTTTTTGAGTATTAATATCTGGATCAAATGAAGATGTTCCCGCCAAAGCTGATGCATAAATTACTGGGAAATCTAATTGTTCTAAACTTGCACCAAGTTCAATAAATAAATCGATAACTTCATCGACAACTTCTTTTGGACGAGCTGAATCTTTATCAACTTTATTAACCACTACAATCGGTGTAACCCCAGCATCTAAAGCTTTCTTTAAAACAAAACGGGTTTGTGGCATTGTTCCCTCGTAAGCATCAACAACAAGTAATACCCCATCAACCATATTCATAATTCTTTCAACTTCTCCGCCAAAATCCGCATGACCTGGTGTATCAAGAATATTAATGCGGTATCCTTTATAATCAATCGCTGTTGTTTTCGCCAAAATCGTAATTCCACGTTCTCTTTCAATGGCATTAGAATCCATCACACAATTAACAACTTCTTCATTATCTCTAAAAGTTCCAGACATTTGTAATAACTTATCCACTAATGTCGTCTT
>CALVRF010000097.1 GCA_944358495.1 uncultured Bacilli bacterium | reverse complement strand
AGATTGGAAACAAGGTTAATTCCTTGGCATTGCCTAAAAAGATGATATAGACGTCATGTGACTATTTTATAGTTATATGACTATGGCTATATCGGTGGAAAAGGGACAACTGAGATTTACTTTTTTCCCTTTTGCCACACAAAATTTATCGAACTATCATACCAACTTTTAGGGATTAACCTCAAAGTGTACGTGCCCTTTATGTCGCCGTCCAACTTCAACAACTGGTTTAACGCTAACGAGCTTAACGTCAACTCGACTGGCGCTGTTAACAACAACAACACTTGGAATGGGTACGGCGTCCGCCCAATTTCCTACTACAATTAGTAAATATTTACTAATGAACCGAGATGTTATGCGGCTACGGCTAATAACGAGAGGAAGTAATTGCTTAGCAATAATCTGACAGATTGGAAACAAGGTTAATTCCTTGGCAATGCTTAAAAATGTATAGAATAATTATTCTATACCAGTGGGAAGGGAAACTTTTGTGTTTCCTTTTGCCACATATTATTTGGAGGGTTATATGAAATTGATTGATATGTATAATGGATGTAAAGAGCAGTACCCTGAAGCAGTTGTTTTTATTAAAAGTGGGAAGTTTTATTTAACTTTTGATAATGATGCTTTTATAATTGGTTATTTACTTAATTATAAAAAAGTGAATAATAAAGTAGGATTTCCGGAGAGTGCGAAGGAAAAAGTTGTAATGGAATTAAATAATAAAGAAATAAATTATTTTTTTATTGATGAAGATGGTAAACAATATGATAACAATCAATACTATTTATGCTTGAAAAAAGCTAATGAGGATATTATGGTTACTAATATAGCCAATTCATTAGTTAAGACAATTAAGGAAAAAATCACTTTGGATTTTGATAATTACGGAAAGATAAAAGATTTTATCAATGAATTATAATTTTAAATTATTAACTAATACATATAAAACGGTTAATTATATTAATAAAATATTATTAAATTATCCTAAGAAAGAAGTGGTTTTGAAGAATAACATCGAACGCGATTGTTACGAAATTGTAGAGCTAATTTTTGCTTATAATATTAATAATACCGATAGAATTAGGGAGAAAAATTTAAAGGATTTATTAATAAAAGTTTCAATGCTGGATTTTTATATGCGTGTGTCTTTTGATAAAAAGATTATTAGTAAACATCAGTATGAAGTTTTAGGTCGTTTTATAATTGAAATTAGAAAAATGATTTATGGTGTTAAAAAAAGGAATGAAGAAAATGGACAAGTTAAAAAGTAAAATAGTGTTGATTGGTGATAATGGATATTATCAAAAGTGTAAAGGAAATAAATAAATTATGGCAGTACAATATAATGATATTTTATCAATTTTAAAAATAAAAAAAATGTATAATAATATTCGTTCAAATACTTGCCACAAAGAAAAGCTAGTTCGATTTGAACTAGCTTTTACTAGTAATGTAATCAACATTTTTACACTTTTAAAGACGAGAAGTTACAAGCATTCGCATTATAATGTATTTTTGATTGCTGAGCCTAAATATCGGGTTATTATGAGTGAGATTATGCGTGATAAGATTGTTAATCATTTAGTAAGTCATTATGTTTTAATTCCATCGTTAGATAAGAAATTAATTGAGGCTAATGTGGCGACACGAAAAAATAAAGGGACAAAAATGGGCGTTTATTATTTTAAAAAGTATGTCAATAGCCTTAAAGAAAATCATGATGATATTTATGTTTTGAAATGTGATATTAGTAAGTATTTTTATAATATTGACCATCAAATTTTATTGGATAAATTGGCTAAAGATATCGAAGATAAGGAATTATATTCTTTGATTGAAGATATTGTCAGAAGTACTGATAAGCAAAATGTTAACGACCAAATAGATAGATTGGTAGAACGAGAAATTAGTAGGCTTAAGGGGAAAAAAGTATCAAATAGTGATAAGCTAATTAGTCAGTTAAGGTCTTTACCCCATTATAATGTAGGTAAGGGCTTACCAATAGGTAATGAAACGAGTCAAATTTTGGCTATTTATTATTTAAATGATTTAGACCATTTTATAAAGGAAAAGTTGAAGATTAAGGGATATGTTCGTTATATGGATGATTTCTTATTATTTCATCATGATAAGGAGTATTTAAAGTATTGTTTAAAAGAAATTGAGAAAAAAATTAAGGATTTGAAATTACAACTTAATAAGAATACGCAAATTTATAATATGCATCATGGCGTGGTGTTTTTAGGATATAAATTTGTACTTAAAAACAAGCGACTAATTGTACTTATTAATAATCAAACTAAAAAGCGAGTTAAAAGGAAACTCCGAAAAATGAAGAAACGCGGAGCCCCTAATTATGAATTAGTTAAGGCTAGTTATAATGGTTATTTTAAAACGGCCCATACTAAAGAATTTTTATATAAGTTAAAATGGTAAAAAAAGCAGCTTTTATTTTTAAGCTGCTATCATTTTATTTAGAGTTCTAATTTCTCTAGCTGTCATTCTTACTTTTTTACCATTAATAGTAATGGTTTGTAAATTTGTTTTAAAAGCATGCTTAGTTGCATTGCAAGCATGTGAACGACGATTTCCTGATAAAGGTTTTCTTTTTGTAACTTTTTTTGCCATAATAT
>CALVRF010000096.1 GCA_944358495.1 uncultured Bacilli bacterium | reverse complement strand
ATTACTAGTCATTTATTATACTTTTACTTGACATTTTTTGCTAGTATGATAAAATTATAATAGGAGGTTTGAATCATGGACAGATTAAACGAAATATTAAAAGAACTAGGAATATCAAAGGTTAAATTAGCCAAATGTTTAGGAGTATCAAGACAAATGATTTATAATTATTTAGAGCTTGATGATATCAATAAATGGCCAAAAGATAAAAAAGTTATTTTACTTAATATATTAGGAGTTAAATCAGCAGATGATATTGACAACATTAAAGTTGACACTGACTATATTATGGATGTAGAAACTCGTATCAATAGTTTATTTGAAAACACTAGTAAAAGTGAAGTTACTGATACTAATGTCATATTTAGTGGCTTAGAAACTAAACAAAAAGAACTTTTACATAATATTGTCGACGAATTAAAAGAACGTTTGAGCGATGATAAAGATGAAAATGCTTATAATTCTATTTTATATCTATATCATTATTTACAGACTATGGAAAGTTCTAAAGAATTAAAATATATTTTAGCTTATATGTCTAAAGCTGCGGGCTTTACTAAGCCATATGAGTTTGTATACGATGAAAATGAACAATTTATCTTTGAAAGTATTTTATTTTCGGCTTTAACATTATATCATAGTGGTACCGCTAGTAAATCTAAAATAGCAGCCACCCATAAACGTTTCGTAGCTCAAATCGAACAAAAAATGGAAGATAAAATGAGTCGTACTTTGGAAATAAATGCTGCTAAAGTTCAAGCCTTAAAAGAATTGGGTTATACTGAGATAAATACGGAAAATGCCTCTGAAGTACTATCTAAAATTGTCGAAATTCAGTCTCGAAAAGTCAGTGGATAAAATTCCTATAATATATATTATGTTAACTTTTATATAATAACATCTTATAAAAGATGTTTTTTTAATAATTATTACTCCCCTAGTAATTACATAATTTTTATAATTAGGAGGTAATCAATATATGGACGCAAATGAATTTATAAATGTTCAAAATAAAAAATATTTGGATTGTTGCACTAATTTAATGTATTTTTACTTAAAGAGTTCTAATGAAATTATTTCTATTGAAGATGTTTTAAATAATATGACTGGCGATAAAAATGAAAATAAAGCTATCCTTCATAGGATTATCAAATCATTAAATAAACATATATACTTTGACAAAGTAAAACTCTCTTATAATGATTACTTAAAATTAGAAGATATCGTTAAAAAAGAAAAAAGTTATACATGGCAGTTAGTACCTTATATAGTTTCTATTTGTGCCATTTTAATTACTTGTTTTTCCTTTTTCTTTGGCTATTTAACTTTTGTTTCTCCAATTTTTATTTATTTTGTCATACTACTAATTTTAATAATAATGCTTTATTTTATTTGTAGAGTAGTTCGTTAAAGACCCCTTCCCTACTTAATTTATTTTAGTTTACAAAACTTTACTGCAATAATATATGGCTAATTAGCATAAAAACAAGTCCAATTATAAAAGCGATAACACTAGCGCTTTTTTCTTTATATTTAAAGGCCTCAATTAATAACTTATTCGCACTAATATAAAGCATAATTCCGGCGGTTAAAGCTAAAATTATTCCCATTAAATTATCAGTGACTACTGGTTTTAAAAATAAAAATGCCAATATTGCCCCCAAAGGTTCAGCCATACCCGAAATTAAAGTATATATAAAGGATTTTCTTTTACTGCCAGTTGATTCATATATTGGAACGGAAATAGTTATACCTTCCGGAATATTATGCAAAGCAATAGCTAATGTTATCGCGATTCCTAAAGTAAGATTAGTGGATGCCGATAAAAAAGTTGCAATTCCTTCTGGTTGTGTTTAATATGTAAAGTTATTTTCATTAATAATATTCAACTCTTTAAAGTTGAATTTAATATCAATTTTACCTTTTTCTGAAATATTAATTTCTTTAATCAATGATATAATCATTTCTCTTGTTGGCTCTTTTAATGATAGATATTCTTTGACTATTTTTAAAAGATTATTATATATATTTTTAATTTCTTTTTTTTGATTCAAAAATTCTTCTTTTTCTTTAAGTTGTTTTTCTTTTATATTAATTTCTTCAGTTAGTTTTTTATATATTCTATTATACATTTCTTCATTGATTTTGTTTGAAAGTTTGTCTAAATACATACCATCTAAATTTGTTTTTAGTTTTTCAATTTCAGTTTTTAATTTAAAAATAGAATTTTGACACTTGTCAATAGTTTCATTTGCATTATATTTTTTTGACAAATTGTTTGCAATTTCATCTGGATTTAATCCTGTAAATAACTGATTTATTGTCTCTAATACTCCTTTTTCTATTTTTTCATATTGAAAAGCATGACTAGTACATAAATTATATTTGCTTTTATATTTTCTGTACTTGTTACAAACTGTGTAGCTATAATTACCTGTTTTCTTTTTAATTGAAATTGTATGCCCACATTCTTTACATTTTAGTAAACCATCTAATAGGTGAAATTCTTTTTTATCTGATCTATGGGATTGCTTAGGTAATAATTCTTGAATTTTTTGAAAATCTTCTTTACTTATTAAAGGCTCGTGGGTGTTCTCAACTATTATCCATTGCTCTTCTGGATTATTGACCACTTTACGATATTTATAACTAACCCTACTTCTTCTGTTTTGGATCATATCTCCAGTATAAAGCCTATTTTTAAGTATTTTTTTTAAAGTA
>CALVRF010000095.1 GCA_944358495.1 uncultured Bacilli bacterium | reverse complement strand
CCCTTAATCAAATCATCAATTTCTTTAATATAATTACTTAAATATTCACGCATCTTTACCCCGCCTTTACTATATAAATAGTATAATACACAATTTTAAAAAAAACAATATAGCCCAAAACGAAAAAATATTATATAATAAATAAAGAAAGGATAGATAACATGGAAACAAAAGAAGCAATAAATAAAAGAGTATCAGTAAGACATTTTTTAGATAAACAAATCACCGAAAATGAACTACAAACTTTACTAAAAGCTGGCAGTAAGGCACCTATTGGTATGAGCAAATATCAAGAAATGCACATTACCGTTATTCAAGATAAAAACTTTTTAAATGAATTAAATAAAGCAGCCGAAGGCTACTTTAAACAAAAAGGTAAAAGATTATTTCATGGCGCCCCAACCGGAATTATTGTCTCTGGCAAAAAAACTAATTATTATGACATGGAATATGATAATGGTGCCTGCATTCTAGAAAATATTCATTTAATGGCTACTGATTTGGGATTAGGAGCCGTATATCTTAAAGGTGTTGTGGCTTTTTTTTCAGATAATCCTGAATATTTAAAAAGATTAAACATTCCTAAAGACTTTACTATCTTAGCCGGTATTGCCATCGGTTATCCAGATAAAGAATATCCACCAAAAGACCATAATATTGAATATAATATCATTTAAAAACCAAAGTCCTCAAAACTTTGGTTTTCTTGTTATTTATTTTCTTTGTCAAATCCATATTTTTTGTTGAACTTTTCAACACGACCAGCTTTTTTCGCTGTCCCTTGTTTACCAGTAAAAAATGGATGGCATTTATTACAAACTTCAACTTCTAACTCTGGCTTATTTGATTTTACAGTAAATGTATTACCACAAGCACAAGTTACTTTCGTTTCCATATATTCTGGATGAATGCCTTTTTTCATATTATCGCTCCTTCCGCCATGACAAATTCATGCCATAGAAATTTATTGCTTTTATATTGTAACAAATAACTATCTAAAAATCAAGAGTCTAACATTTTTTTATTGATTACCCCAATAATTTCACCAGCAATTGCCTTATAACCTTCTTTTGATGGATGAATATCATTTTCATTTGGTAAAAATTGAGGATTTTCTTTAAATAATGTCGAAATTTCCACATAAGTCACATCATATTCATGGCTAATATCAGCATACTTTTCATTTAAATAACTAAATATATCTTCAGTATTACTATTATTTAAATATGGATAAGGATTATAATAACCAATTAAAACGATATCCTCCTTACAATACTCTCGCATTAGTAAAAGTAATTCTTCTAAATCCTTAGCCAAATCATCAATATAATTATATAATGCACTGTAATCAATCGGATTTTCTAAATTCAATCTATCCAAAATATCATTAGCCCCTATTGAAAGTGTAACCAAATCCGCTTTTATCAAAGCATTTTGCAAAGTCACCGTCTTATCATTAATAGTTACCTTTCTATTATCCGTAATTGCATTAATTAAATCGGTAGTCCGATAACCGCTTTCAGCAAACTCATCGACATATGTCTCTAGCAAATCTTTATTTTGTAAATAATCCCGAACGTATTCTGAATATCCTTTTATCTTTTTACTATTAATACCATCACCATCCGCTAAAGAATCACCTAAAGCTAAATAATAAACCTTTTTATCCAAATTACATAAATAAATCAAAAAAACAACTAAAACAATAAGCGCCCCAATTAATATTTTTTTCATAACTCACCTCAAAAAAAGTAGAAATAATTCTACTTTCATTATATTGGTAACTTTTAAATTTATACGCGTTCTAAACTAATTTGTGCCCCAACCTTACTAAGCTTTTTAATAATTTTTTCATAACCTCTAAGAACATGATTAATATCTGTAATCACCGTTTCCCCAGAAGCTATTAAACCAGCCAAAACTAAAGAAGCACCAGCCCTTAAATCCGTAGCCTTAACCGTCTTACCCTTTAACTTAGTAGCACCTTTAATATTAATAGTATCTTTATTAATTTTAATACTCGCACCCATTTCATCTAGATAATGAACATTTTGAAATCTATTTTCATAAATCGTTTCTTTAATCATGCTTTCACCTTGAACTTGTGTTAATAAAGTAGTAAAAGGTTGCTGTAAATCCGTTGGAAATCCTGGAAAAACTTCCGTGACGATTTTAGATGGTTTTAAAGAAGTCTTACTAACAATAACTTTATTATCTAAAACTTCCATATCAGCCCCCATATTCCTTAATTGGTTTAATAAAGCTTCCAAATGCTTAGGAATAATTTTATCAACAACTAACTTATCACCTAATAAAGCTCCCGCTATAATATACGTTCCAGCTTCAATTCTATCTGGAATTACCGAAATTTTCCCACCAGCTAATTTCTTAACACCTTCAATAACTAAAGTACTGGTATCTTTTCCCGTTATTTTGGCCCCCATACTATTAAGAAAATCAACGACATTGCCTACCTCTGGTTCTTTTGCCGCATTATGAATGGTTGTTACCCCTTCAGCACGACAAGATGCCAATAAAATATTAATTGTCGCTCCAACTGAAGCAATTTTTAAATCAATATTTGTTCCGATTAATTTTTTAGCTTCGATGATATACTTATTACCATCCTCTTTAACTCTCGCCCCTAATTTTTCAAAAGCTTCTAAATGTAAGTTAATTGGACGCTTACCAATTGGACATCCCCCTGGAAAATACATTTCTGCCTTTTTATATTTACCTAACAAAGCCCCCATAAAATAATAAGATGCTCTTAACTTTTTAGAATGTTCTAAAGTAATTGGTTTATTTTTTATACCTTTAGAATTAATTGTTAGCTTTTTGCCTTCTTTATAAAACTCGGCACCTAAATA
>CALVRF010000094.1 GCA_944358495.1 uncultured Bacilli bacterium | reverse complement strand
ATATGTATAACTAAACTGAACATTAGCTGCTATTCTAGAAAGTTCAGCCTCACGTTCATAACTACAATCGGCTTTTACTGTAAAGGGAATGATAAACATAATTCCAATAGTGACAAGTATATATTTCATTATAGTTCTCATAAGGCCTAGTCTCCTTTCTTATTATAGCATACATTTTATTATTTTAACACATATTTATAATCGTAATCACGTACTTTAAATGTCAAGTAAATTTCTGTAGCATTTTTCACTTCGCGATTGACTTCCATATAATATACTCCAGTTTCTTTAGCAACCCTCGGCTTAATCAACTCTGAATTAATAGTATGAGAATACCATGTGTCATTAACTTTATAATGAATTACGCCAAATTTATTTAAAAAATAATATACATTGGTAATTCCATCTAAATTAGCAATTGTATCCGGTTCAAAAGTACCTGTTATTTTTAATAATGTTTTAAAATAATTACCGGTTGCCGTCGGAGTTACATATTCATAAGATTCCATACATTTGTCTTTTTTAGAACAAAAATTGTAAGCAAGTTTAAAACTATCACCTATCTCAACTTTGTCGATGGTTAATTCAGAATTACCTAAAAGACTGCCATCGAAAGATAAACTTTCTCCAACGCTTGCCTCTTCAAGGCCTTTTTTCTCAGCTAAGTCTTGAGGTTTTAGGTTAATATAAATGTTTTTAGCCCCAATTTCACCTCTAACATAACTAATATTGTCGTTAAATTTTAATTGCATTTTTTCTTCAACTAGTGATGTCGGTATTTTAAAAACCATAATATACGTAGTAAACTCTGTAGACAACTCTTGTCCAATATAAGGAGTTCCAATATCTAATACAGCATTGTTGTAATCATTTGTACGAGCAAAGCTTTTACCACCAACTCGTAAGGTTATTAATCCTGTATTTAGTGTTTGTTTGTGGGCTGAGCTAAGTGTCCTAACATCAAAATTAACTACTACAAGCATTTGGTCTTCAGTAACATTTCCTTCATCACCTAATGTTACAACCTTTCCATTTTGATCTGTTTGAGTAAGATAAGTTTGGTTGATTGTAGCTACTAGGCCACTAGCTTCAAAAGCATGATTTTCCCCATAGGTGTCTTGATAAATGGTTACATTGATGAAAATTAAAAAAGCAATAATGACTACTAAAATTATTCCGGCCACATTAAAAGCAAAGCGATGTTCAGCATATGTGTATTTAATAGCTCTAATTTTTTGGCGGAAATTTCGATTTAATTTATTTTTGTCAAATTCAACGGCAACTTCGAATTCTTCATTATCTTTAGTATCGATTTGAAGTTTTTGTAAATCGCTATTAAAGTCAAATTGTTTGATATCAAAGCCGCTAGCTCTCACTAAAGTAAGAATAAAACTAACAATTTGCAGTCCGGCTAAAATAAAGGTAATGTCTCTAATGGCTTTAGAAACACGAACATCTAATATCTGATCATATATACTATGCATGATAGAATAATCCACAGCATATAACGCCATAACTCCAATATATAAAATTAAATTGATGATATATAGTTTTTTAGGTTTTTGTTTAACTACCATGACAGAAGTCATAAATATAGTAAAAATGATGATTAATAAGACAATCATAAAACTATATAGATTGATATAATCACCTAGTGAAAAATTAGCAGTAGCCTCGGCATAATTATCTATATAATGGTTTAAAAAAGAGCCAATGACTATGGTACGATAAATCATTATGCCCATTAAAATAGCCATAATTAAGTTAAAAAGCCTAAAATATTTAATGAAAAAAGCATACGGTTTTCTCAATATCATAATGGGCGCCCCTTCCCTAATATAATTATTATACCCTAAAATTGGCTAAAAAAAAAGATTTTTTACATATTTTTGGTAATCTTTTTAGTTGTTAATTAAGGTGATTTAAAATTATTTGATAAGCTTTTTTTAATTCACCATATTTGATACTAGCGTTAGCTGGGCTAGTGGAAGGCAAATAAATACACGGAATATTGGTCTTTTTCAAACAAAATTTATTATATAATTGTTCGGCTTTTTTGCCGGTTACAAAAATAGTTTTAATCAATGATTTTTCAATTATACTGTTTAAATTATTAGGCACTGGTTGTTTTATGGAGCTGTCACTAGCGCCATTTATTTCACAAGATTCCAAAACATCCCACAAAGCTATATTATTTTGTAATAATAGACGCTTTTTTTCTTCAAGAGTGTGTGGTAATTCTTGACCTAATACATCCGATAAAACTTTCCAAAATTTGTTTTGCGGGTGGCCATAATAAAAACCTATTTCCCGAGATTTCGGAGATGGGATGGATCCTAAAATTAAAATTTTACTATCTTTAGTATAGATTGGTTTTAATGTATGATAAACTCGCATAGATACTCCTTATATGATAAAACCCCTGTTTTCAAGGGGTTATTTTTAATTGGCTGCCCCAGTTAGATTCGAACTAACGATCGCAGAGTCAGAGTCTGCTGCCTTACCGCTTGGCCATGGGGCAATTTTTTCCACATATGAATTATACAATAATAATTGTTTTTTTTCAACACTTCTAATTTATTTTTATAAACCGTACAATTTACAGCCGATTTTAATTTGCTTCAAAATAAAAAGCCAGTATGGCTTAATTATTTAAAGCTTTGATTTCTTTTTCTGAAAGACCAGTTATTTTGGTAATAATTTTAATATCCATGCCCTCTGTCAGCATATTTTTAGCTATTTCAAGCTTTTCTTCTTTTTGACCTTCAATTTTACCTTGCTGTATGCCTTGTTTTATGCCACGTTCAATACCAGCTTCTTCTGATTCGGCCATTAAGGTATTATGTGTCCTTAAAGCATCTTCCTCTTCTGAAAATAATAGTCTAAA
>CALVRF010000093.1 GCA_944358495.1 uncultured Bacilli bacterium | reverse complement strand
TTTTTAGTTAAAACAATTTCATAATTAGGGGTGCAGAAGTCATAGGATAAAATAAAATCTTCAATTTGACTTAGGAAAACTTTTACCCCTTTTATTTTTAACATATCATCGGCCCTGCCAATTATCTTTTTGATTTTAATAGTATGATTGCCGCATTTACATGGGGTGGTTTCTAAAGTGACAATATCATTGGTTGCATATCTAATTAGGGGGAAGCATTCGTTATTTAATGTTGATATTACTAATTCACCGGTATTTTTATCGGTTGTTTGTTTAGTTATAGGGTCAACTAGTTCGATGATAAAATTATCTTCATAGATGTGCATACCATTTTGAAATGGGCATTCAGAAGCGGCGCAAGGCCCCATTAATTCAGTCATGCCATAGTCTTGACTGATTATTACTTGTTGACCCCAAGCTTCTTTTAGTTTTTGGTGCATTTTTTCGGTAACTAATTCACTGCCAACTTTAATTATTTTAAGATTAAAGTTTTTAACATCAATTCCCTTTTGTTTGGCAACTTCGGCTAAATGCAGAGCATAGTAAGGCCCAGAAATTAAAACGGTCGTGCGAAGTTTTTTCATGTAGTAAAGTTGTTTTTCACTATTTCCACTGCCAGTAGGGACGATAGTACATCCATATTCAGATAAGGCTTCGTGGAAACCGAGGCCACCAGTAAACATGCCATAGCCGTAGCAAATTTGAACGACATCATCGGGAGTGATACCGGCTTTTTGGCATTGGGTTATAATCATTTGATTGCGAAGTTTAAGGTCATTTTTAGTTAGTCCAACAATAGTAGGTTTTCCAGTTGAGCCACTTGAGGCATGGAATCTAGCTATTTTATTTTCAGGGACACAATAGTAATTATATATTGAAGATTCATGAAAATCTTTTTTAGTGGTTAATGGTAATTTATCTAGGTCATCTATTGACTGAATATCATTGGGTGTGATACCACATTCTTTTAATTTCTCATGATAAGTTTTACTATTTGTATATATATATTCTAATTGTTTTTTAAACTTGGGAAACTGCTTCTCGTTTAGTGAAAATGTATTTTTTAACATGAATAAGTCCTCCTATCTTTTTAATTTTACTAATTGTAAAAGCGATTGCGATACTGCCACCTAAGGCAATGATGTAAGTTAAAATGGTACCAATGATAGCGTTTTCTGGCATTATGTTTAAGGTGATTAAGGTTTTTAATATGACACCATGAGTTAAGTAAATAATTAAGGTTTGGCTACCTAATTTTGTAAATATTGTTTTATTTTTAGAAATGATGTTTAGAAAGCTAATGGTAAAAACGGCAGAAACTAAATAAATTAGAATTCTTTTGATAAAACCCTCTAATGGATTATTATAGATATAATAACTGTATTTTAAATAAATATCTTTAAAGAGGAAAAAGTCCATATTAAATAGGAAAACAATGGTAATAATTATTGTAAGAATAAAGATAAGTTTACGGTATTTATTTATATAGTCTTTTAAATTGATTTCATTAGCTTTATATCCTAAAATAAACATGGGTAAGGATGTTATAGTTCTAGAAATGGATAAAAAGTTATTGATTTCCGAGAAGAAGCCACTAATTAAAGCAACAATTAAACTTAGAATAAATATCGTTTTAAAGTTAAATTTTCGAATTAGATATTCTAGAAGATATAAGGAACCACAAGTTAAAAGAAACCATAATGTATACCTTGGTATTAAAGGATTTTTATCTGGACTGACAATACCTAAGACGTAAGTATAATATAAGGTTATAATGGTTTGAGCAATGATGAAAATGATAAACATTTTACCGGCTCTAACGATTGGTGGTTTATGGCTTTTTTTAGCAAAATATCCAGTTACGAATAAAAAGGCTGGCATCATGAAAAAGGTGATTAGTTTAAATAGATTGTGATTAAATCCGTAATAGTCTGAACATAAATTTAAAGTATGTCCAAGTACGACACAAAGAATTAATACTCCTTTAATATTATCAAAGTAAAGAATTCTTTTCATGTTATCACCAGTTTTAATGGTAGCTAATGAATTTGTAATTTAAGTGAAGAAAAAATAAAAACTTTGTCTACTTTTATTTTAAATTGTTTGGAAAACATATAAATTCATTGTATAATATAGATGTTATAGATACGAGGTGAAACATGAAGACAGTAATCGTTGGCGCGGGAGCGTCTGGATTAGTGGCCGCGATATTTGCTGCTAGAAAAGGTGAAGAAGTGACGTTAATTGAAAGAAATGACCAGGTTGGGAAAAAACTTTTAATAACGGGTAATGGTAAGTGTAATTATTTTAATGTTCACCAGGAACTTAAATATTATAATTCTTCATCTCATGATTTATTAAAGCAAATAATTACGGATGATAATTTAAAAAATGTTTTAAAATTATTTTCTGAAATAGGAATAGTGCCGAAAATAAAAAACGGTTATTATTATCCTTATTCTGAATTAGCAGTTAGTGTAAGAGAAGCTTTGAAGTTAGAATGCGAGTTATTGGGAGTTAATATTGTAAATGATGTATTAGTTACGAAGATTGTTAAAAATAACGCTGAATTTGTTATTAATAATGATATTAAGGCGGATAGAATTATTATTTGTACTGGCTCTAAAGCTTTTGCGAAAACGGGCAGTGATGGTAATGGTTATGAACTTGCTAAAGCATTTGGTCATCAAATAATTAAGCCGTTACCAGCTTTAGGGGCGTTAATTGGCGTCAAAGAGAAATATCTGAGTTTATGGTCAGGTGTTAGATGTGAGGCTAAGATAGCTTTATATGAAAATGAAAAATTACTGAAAGAAGAACTTGGAGAATTACAACTTACGGATAGTGGAGTAAGTGGGATTCCAGCTTTTAATTTAAGTGGCATAGCTACTCGTATTTTAGATAATGGTGGCCAAGTTAAAGTAGTAATTAATTTTATGCCATGGTGTAATTCACTTGATGAAGTTTTAGATTATTTAGAGA
>CALVRF010000092.1 GCA_944358495.1 uncultured Bacilli bacterium | reverse complement strand
CTTAACTTGAATCTACCTAATTATACCATAAAACTAAAAGAAAAAGTAGAAATTCATCTACTTATAAAAACAACAAACATCTTTGCTTATCTATTTTCATACCAAATTAGCCAATCAAGTTTCCTATGCGGCTTTGAAACTGATATTTTATTTTTCTTAATAATAAAATCTATTAACTTTTTATATTCTTCATATTTAAAATTATTTTTATATTTTTTTATACTATTTTTATACAAATTATTACCAGTTAAATCTTTATAATCTTCCTTAGATATATACTTATATAAATTATCAGCCAACACCGAATCATAAATAACAAAATCATCTCTATCATAACAATGAACATTATGATATAAACAATATTTAGTAATAAAAGAAAATAAATTCTTTCCAAATTTTTCTTTGGTCCAGCAAGCCAATTCATTAACCAAAGTTAAATCACCTATAGCCACCCTTTTATCAAAGTTAATTTCGGTTATTTTAGTGGCCAAATCATAAATACCACCACTTTTACCAAGATTTCTCATCAAATTAGTTCCATTAGTTAAATCAATTAAACAAATTTTCATAGAAACCATTTCTAGATCATTGTTAGTAGGATATTTCTTCAATGAAGAGTCTATTAATTTTCCTTCTCTACCATATTTAATATCCTTTTTTATTTTGATTGCCACTTTTTCTAAATCTTTATTCGAAATACCTCTAGCCACCATATCCACCGCTTTCTTTTGATTAATCCAACACCCCATTTTCCTTTATAAACAAATTAAAATCAATAAATCTAAAACTAATACCAATATTCCGGTTATAAACATAATCCAAAAAAACATTTTTTTATTACAATATCTTAAAACATAAGCTAATTTAGGGTTATTAGGGTCATAAAACACATCTATACTAGAATTAATTGGGTATAATTCTGAAGCTGGATTCCTATATACCCCAGCCAAAGAATTTACTGTTCTATTTATCATTAAATTTTGTTTTTTTTCTTTATATTCCATCGCATTTTTACTAAATGGTGTACTTACACTTTTACTTATTACAAACTTATACTCTGGGCCTTTTACTTTATACTCTTGACCATTAACCTCGTAATAAACAATTGGTAAATGAACCCCACCATAATTAACTAACGTATATTTTTTTACAATGCCTTTAGTTTTAGAAACACATCTTTTTTCCATAATCAAGTACTTATAATAAATTTTAAATGCTAAAAATATAAGCACCACTCCGCCTATCGACAAAAAAATACCAAATACTATTTTTGTTATCATAATCTCACTCATTTTTTCTCACCGTTTCAAACCATTTTTTTACTTAAAATTTCCAACTTACCCACTATAATTCCTTTTCTTCAAATACTTATCACATGATACTTCATAACAAAAACAATTTACTATTTGATTGTTTTCATCTAAATAAGTAGATTTTTTTTCGCCTATCCTTTCAAAGCCCAATCTTTCCATTAATTTCCATGAACTAGTGTTAATCACTGCCGCCGAAGTTATTATTTTTTCAATTTTTACTTCTAAAAACATAAAGTCTAAAATAGCTTTAGCCGTCTCATAAGCATATCCTTGTCCTTGATATTTAGGTGATATAAACCACCCAACATCTCTAATTACAGGGTTATCTAAATATTTTTCATTAGGCTGAACTGTCATTTGACCGATAACTTCTCCACTTTTCAAAAAAATACTCCAAGTAAACTTTTGACCATTATCGCCATTTTTAATAGATCTAATTTTTTCCTTATAAAATGGTTTCTGTCTTTCCCAATCATTTAATTGTTTTTGAAAAATCATTCTTGCTTGAATCAAATCCGAAATATTTTCTTTACTTAAATTATATTTATCAAATATTCTATTAGGTGTTGGAAAATAATATCTATTTACTTCTTCTAACTTAATTATATTCCATAAACTTTTTTGTTCACTCATTGTCGGCACTTTAATTAATAATCTATCAGTTTCTATATCTTTTATCTTTATATTTTCCATTTAATAAATCAACTCCTTTCTTTTAAATCATTATATCACATTTTCTAATACTTTCTATCAAACAAAAAAGCCCTAAAACTAGAGCTTAATTAATTGTTCCCATTTTATCAAACGGAAAAATACTAAGATTCGTCGAACCTTTTATTTGGTCCTCATCAACTAAACCAATAATTCGGCTATCTGTTGAATTAGTACGATTATCACCCATTACAAAATATTTACCTTCAGGAATCACATCGTAACCAATATCTTCCAATTTAAAATCTTCAGTATCTGCATTACGATCAAAATTCTCAGCCACTTGCTCACCATCCACATAAAGTTTATTATTTTTATACTCAATAGTTTCTCCTGGAAGTCCAACAATTCTTTTAATTAACCGACTTCCTTTATAATCAAAAACAATAACGTCAAAACGTTTAAAAGAATGATCATATTTTTTCAAAATCAAAATTTCTTTATCTTCTAAAGTCGGATACATTGAAGCTCCATCAACCTGAACCGGAGTCATAATAAAAGTTCTAATTAAAACTACTACTAAAATAATAATAACATAAGGTAACAATTCTTTAAATAAATTTTTCTTAGGTTTAGTTTCTGCTTCCATATGCCCCTCCTAGCAAAAATAAGGCTATGAGCCTTATCTTCTTTCTTTAATTTTTGGTTGACCTTTAAGTGTACGTAAATAGTTAAGTTTAGCTCTTCTAACTTTACCTTTTCTAACAACAATAATGCTATCAATCTTTGGTGAATTAAATGGGAAAATTCTTTCCACACCTACACCACTAGAAATTTTTCTAACAGTAAAAGTTTTACTAACTCCACTACCTTGAATAGCCATTACGATACCCTCAAAAGCTTGAATTCTTTCACGTTTACCTTCGATGATTCTAACGTTAACTCTAACGGTATCACCAACACGAAACTCTGGTAAATCAGTTCTTATTTGACTTTTAGTAATTTTGTCAACTAAATTCATTTCGTCACGCTCCTTTGTCTATTCTGTGATCATAAAATATTCAACAAATTTCCCTTCAGCGGATCACGACATAAAAAATTGTACCATATATAAAAAAAATATGCAAGAAAATATGAAAATTT
>CALVRF010000091.1 GCA_944358495.1 uncultured Bacilli bacterium | reverse complement strand
ATATAAAAACAGGAGAAAGTGTTAATACATTCTCTGATAATTTAGGTAGAAAGTTTCATTTAATAGACAACGTTACAGCAAGTAACTGCGGTTTCGGCGGCGATCAATGGAGGAACTCTGTATAAACCTTATATTGTTAAAAGTATTAATGAGCCGGAAACGAATACAGTAATTAAGGAAAACAAAAAGACGGTAGTTCGGAAAGTTATTAGTGAGGAAACTAGTGCGAAAGTTAGAGCAGCTTTAGAAAGTGTTGTGTCTAATGGAACTGGTAGAACAGCTTACATTGATGGTTATAGAGTTGGCGGAAAGACAGGAACCGCACAAAAGGTGGAAAATGGGAGGTATTTAGTTAATAATTATATCTTGTCATTTATTGGCTTTTTACCGGCTGATGATCCGCAAATTGTTGTATATGTGGCGATTGATAATCCTAAAGGAGTTAATCAATTTGGGGGAGTAATTGCCGGACCGCCAGCTAAAGCGATTTTAGAAGATGCGATTAAGGCTTTAAATATTGAAAAGCCGAGTGGCGGAATGGAAAAAGAATATCAATATACGGATAAAAAGTATGTAACAGTCCCGGATGTAACGGGGAAAAGCAAGAAAGATGCGGAAAAAGAACTTGCTGATTTTAATATTGAATATGAAGGTTCGGGAGAGACAATTACTTATCAGTCCCCGGAAGCGGGTAGTAGAATTTATGAAGGAGAGACAGTTAGGTTATTTACTAGTTAGGAGGGATTAAATGATTACTAAATCAGTTATGGCTATGTTGATTGGTTTTATTTTAGCTTTGATTGTGGCAATTATTTTAATTCCTCTTTTAAAAAAAATTCATGCAGGGCAAAATATTAGTATATATTTACGCAAGGCTCATAAGAATAAACAAGGGACGCCAACGATGGGCGGTCTGATATTTATTATTCCAACATTTTTAACGATTATTATTTTGTTTTGTTTGAATAAAATTCATTTTAGTTATACTTTACTTATTATTTTGTTTACATTATTCAGTTATACTTTAATAGGTTTTATTGATGATTATTTAATTATTAAAAGGCATAACAATAAAGGACTTAGTCAGACAGCTAAATTGGCTTTACAGACGTTAGTGGCGATTATTTTCTTTTATTTATTTATGAAAGGGGGCAATGAGCCATTACTTTGGATTCATTCCTTAAACTTTAAGTTAGATATTGGTTTCTTTTATGGCTTGTTTATTTTATTTGTTTTAGTGGCTGTTTCGAATGCGGTTAATTTAACTGATGGTCTTGATGGTTTGGCTGGAGGTTTATCGTTTATCTGTTTTGTCACTTTTGGCATAATTGCTTGGAATACTGGTTGGTTAGATGGCTATGAGGATATCGCAGTTTTGTCGTTTGTTATAGCCGGAGCATTACTGGGCTTTTTAATGTTTAATGTTAATCCTGCTAAGGTGTTTATGGGCGATACTGGGTCTTTAGCTTTGGGAGCGACATTGGGGGCTTATGCGATTATGACGAGGCATGAGGTACTTTTAATTTTAATTGGTTTAGTGTTTGTGATTGAAACGTTAAGTTGTATTATTCAGATAATTTATTATAAGTTTACCAAACGACGAATTTTTCCAATGACCCCAATTCACCATACGTTTGAGAAAATGGGAATGAAAGAAAATGTTATTGTTAGAATGTTTTGGATGGTTGGTTTAGTGGCTTCTTTACTTGCATTACTTTATGGAGTGGTCATATGAAAAAAATGAACATTGCTTTAGTGATTATGGTGATTATTTTGTCTTTGTTTGGTTTAATGATGGTGTATTCTTCTTCTTATGTGTGGGCGGAGTATAAGTTTGATGACCCGTTTAAGTATGTAAAGAATCAGGGATTATTTTTAGCTATTGGTTTAATTTTGATGATTTTAGTTAGTAAAATTAATTTTGAAAAGTATTATAAATATGCGAATAAAATATTTTTAGTGTGTTTTATCTTACTTATTTTAGTTTTGTTTGTAGGAACAGAACGTAATGGTAGTAAAAGTTGGTTTGGACTTGGGTCTTTTGGTATTCAGCCGAGTGAATTTATGAAGATGGCAATGATTATTTTTACGAGTAAGTATTTATATAATAACCGGAAAGATATTACGAATATTAAAAAAGGTGTTATTCCGATTTTACTTTTAACTTTATCGGTTTTTGCCTTAATTATGATGCAGCCGGACTTTGGAACTGGTTTAATTTTGGTTATGGGGGTTATTGGTTTATTATTTGTCGGTGGCGTTAATATTAAGTTTTTTATTAAAGCTTTATTATTAGGTATTGGTGGTATTGTTTTACTTATTTTAGCGGCTCCATATCGGTTAAAACGAATTTTGTCTTTTTTAAATCCTTGGGAAGATCCGTTAGGAAGTGGTTTTCAAATTATTCAGTCACTTTATGCGATTGGTCCGGGTGGTTTATTTGGTTTTGGTTTAGGTGGCTCAAGGCAAAAACATTTTTATTTACCGGAACCACAAACGGATTTTATTTTTTCAATAATAAGTGAGGAGTTTGGTTTTTTAGGCGTTTTAATTGTGGCATCGTTGTTTATTGCGATTATTGTAATATGTATTAAAATTGCTTTGAAATGTGAGAATTTATTTGGAAAGTATTTAGTCTTCGGAATTATTTTTTCAATCGGTTTCCAAGCTTTACTTAATTTAATGGTAGTTGTTGGTTTGATTCCAGTAACTGGTGTTACTTTACCGTTTTTATCTTATGGTGGTTCTAGTTTGATGATAACTTTAATTAGTATTGGGATTATTTTAAATGTATCACGGCATCAGAAATGAAATTGACAAAAGTTCGGTGAAATTTATCGATGTATTTGTATATAATGAAAGGGCAATTAATTTCTATAATAAAAATGGCTATCATTCGAGAATGATAACTAATATTAAAAAGCTGTAATATATGATTAAGGTTTAGTTACTTAATCTTTTTTTGTGTTTCTTTATACAGTGGATTTTATGAAAAAGATATTTTTTGGTAAAATTTTAATCTTAGGCTTGACTTGGAGCTAGGTCTAAGTCATATAATTAAAATGTAGAAGGTGAAAATATGACAATAAAAGAAGTGGCTGAGAAATTTGGCTTGACTAATGATACTTTGCGATATTATGAAAAAGTGGGTTTAATTGGTCCAGTTAAGAAAAATAAAAGTGGCATTCGTGACTATAGTGAAGGCGACTTAAGTAGGATTGAGTTTATTAAGTGT
>CALVRF010000090.1 GCA_944358495.1 uncultured Bacilli bacterium | reverse complement strand
ATTTTCCATATTTTCACTCCTCCTATATTTTAATATCAAAAAAGGAGGCCTTAAAAACGGGCCTCCTCCTCCACAATTAAAATAAAATTACATAATATAATAAATTGTGCTTTATTTTAGCATTCTTAATTAATAATGTTGACATTATTAATTATATTTATTATACCATATAAATCACGATATTTATTCTACTTATATTTAATTATTTTAATAAATCTACTTCTTGAATATTTCGTTACTTTGCGAGTATACAATTATAGTAAATAAAAAGCTAGCAAACGAATGCTAACTTTTTTGTTTCCAAAATTGTTTCCAAAAATTTTTCCCTTATTTTATAAGGCTTTTCTGGGTTTTTGGTAACAACTTCCCTATTTTTGGAAACAAAATGGAAACAAATTGACTATTTTTTTGTAATTTTTTAATTTTTAAAACCCTCGCAAACCCTTATTTTATAAGCTATTTGCCACAACAATTTTTATACTTTTTTCCACTCCCGCATGGGCAAGGATCATTCCTACCAATTTTTATCTTGCGATATTTCTTGTTTATCTCTCTTAGTGTAAATCCGTTAGCCGTTCATAACGGTATATCATTCTTATGCACATTAACGTAATCAACAATTTTATGAAAAATATTTTGCTCAATAAAGGCATGGTTTTCCCTCATAAGACTCTTTAAAGCCTCTCCACTAAACACACCAATTTGCAATAACATCATCGTTGTACCGAGAAAATATTGTTGATTCAAAGGTGTCACACTAGAGTCTTTCAAATAAAATTCGATTTGTTCAGACACCGTGTCTATTAAGTTTAAATCTTCACGGACGTTTTCATCAAATATTCTATACTTTCTTCCTTTCTTTGGTTTTAAAATCATGTCCTCTTCAAACTCCGTCAAATCACCCAAAACGAAATAATAATCATTAATTATATAATAATCATGAGCTAAAATCACATTATCTAATTTATCGATTGGCCAATCCTGATTATGATAATCTTTCAATAATGTTTGCAAATCACGTTTTTTAATAATGCCATTTAAAATCATATATGCTCCTACTAGATCCACAGCACTCCAATTATTCTCTAATAATTGCTCAAAGATTTCCTTAGGAATAAAAGTTTTAAGTTGATTGTTTTCTCGGTAAAGATAAAAATAACCTTTTACTATATCAGTAGCAGAAATAAATATATTATCATATTCCTGCCCTTGTTCATGAATAATTAGTTCTTTATCCTCTAATGTATACTCTTCTTCAAAGAAATTTTCGATTATCTTTTGTGACAATTCATTCAATGAATCTACATCATATCTTTGATATAAATTTTCTATAGCTTCAGAAGATAAACTTTTTAAACAATCATTAAGACCACCTTCGGGTTTGTTATCCAAAATAAAATATTTAAGTTGCTCTTCTTCCAGAGTTTTTCCACCAAGCTTCCAAAAACGAACACTACTAATATTTCCCAAACATTCATAAATTCTAGTCTTTTCTTCTATATTTAATTCGTACTCCTTGTCTAATGCATCGGTAATTTCAGCTATAGACCTCGGCTCCATAGCTATATTTCTAAGTAAAGTTCCCATATACTTATCAATCGGAATATTTATAATCATTGCTAATTGATTTAATAAAACCGAAAAATCAAAGAAATAAAGCATAATCTCATGATATGATAGTTTTACATAATCACCACTAAGTTTTTTTACTTCTTCACTCATAGGATAAGCATTCGGCCAAAAATACTCCTACCCTTTTATCACTATTTTTTCAACTTTATCCTCTAACATTTTAATTAAATCATTAATATTAGCCCGTCTAGAATCATTTTGTTCATAAATCTTTATTAATAAATTTTTAGGTACTAAACCATATACATAATGACACGCTACTAGACACAAATTAAAAACATTAAATTCTGATTCAAGATATACTTTTGAATTTAGATTTTTCTTTACTAGTTTCCTGACATCACTAGGAATATAATATTTTTCTTCACCATCAATCATAGTATAATAAACCAAACCCATTCCCAATAAAATAGATGATTTAATATCTTTAGTACTATTATTTATAATCCCATTTAAATCATTTAAACAAGTTAAAGACAATTCACCTAATTGGTTTTTCGCTAAATTCAAAATTTTCTTTTCCAGAAAATCAACCTTTTCTTGTTTACTAAGTCGCTTAAATTTCTTAGTTTCATCATCACACAAAAAACGACAAATAACGATTAATTGTTTAGCACTATACTGTTGTAAACAATCCCTCAAAGTTCCTTTAGGCTCCTTTTTGCCAAAAAACACTATTTTGTACACAGCATCCAAATTACCATCTAAAGCTTCATTATTCATTTTAGTCATTTTATCCACAACTTCATCATTCATCAATCAAACACCTCACTTCAACTTTAACAAATGCACTCACACAAATCAACATATCCATTTCTCATCGTCAACCATAAAATAAAGAATATTAGTACATCATCCACACCAACCTTGACTAATACTTAACTATTATCTTTAATTACCTTACAACATCCTACTCGTAGCCTCGTTTAATCTTCCAAAAATATCTCCTAATATTTAAGTTGTTTTTAGTAACGTCAAAATTTCGATAATCATATGGCCTATATACCCCTGACGATGGTAAATAAACATAATCAGAAAAAAACCTATCATCAATATCTGTAACAACCGCTTTTAACTCATCATTAGCTATATCATTAATTATACCTCGGCCCGCCCCCTCGACAACTCGAGGATAATGCATACCATTATATTTTTCAAAATCTCTAGCACCTAAATAAATAATATTAAATATTGTAGGGGAGCCAAAATCGTACTCCATTTCTAGCATATCATTAAATTTTAAACCGATCGTGCTTAGTTTAGTCTCTACCGCATTAATTGGAAGCTCTCCATCCAAATTATCTTCACAAGCTAAATAACAATCATAAATTTTATCTTTATACGTAATCTTGTACAAGTGATCAGCAAATGCATCAAAAGAAGCTAAAATCGTATACGCTAGATCCGCCACTGTCCTCCTATCTGTTATTTCAATATCTCTCCATATTTTATTTTCCAAACCTTTAACTTCTACTTTAAACAATAAAACTTTCGTCATAACATTCACCTACTACCTTACTTTAAACTGATATATTTCTTTTAATTCCTCAAAAATTTTATTGAAAACCGGGCATACTTCAGTATTACTCACCATTGAATATAAACTAAATAATCTTTCTGGTCTATTAGTATAAGGATATTCTGTGCAGTCCTTAGGTTTATCCTCACCCAGTATACATTCTCCGCTTTTCAAAAATGGGCAAGGCACTCTTTTAGTATAATACTTATTTTCACCTACTTTAGATTTTAAATAAATTTCCTTAAATTTTTCCGCAGAATAATTTAATCTTTCA
>CALVRF010000089.1 GCA_944358495.1 uncultured Bacilli bacterium | reverse complement strand
AAAAACTAACAGACATTTTACTTTTCTCTCTCAAATTACACCGGTAAAATGTTCTTGTTAGTTTTATTTTTTAATTTACTTGTACATATTACTATTTTGTTATATTTACTATATACACATGAAAAATAATTGTTTAAATTGTTTTTCTTTAACTAAAAGTGTGTTATAATTAAATAGATAATGGAGGGTAAAAGCATGGCAAAAAAGAAAAAAAGAAAAACACCAGAGAAAAAAGGTGCCGCTTATAATGTTGAAATCAAGGGAATTATTTTAATCTTAATTGCAATCATCGGGTGTTGTCCATTTGGTGTAGTCGCTGACATCATTAGAGGATTTGCCGGATTTTTAGTCGGTGTATGGTATATTCCTTTATTACTTTTAGTTGGTTTAGTTGGTATATATATGATGGTAAAAAGACAGCTGCCTGATTTTCTAACCTCAAGACTAATCGGTTTATATATATTAACCTTAGGTATTTTAATTTTATCGCATACTGGTTATATTGCTAGTTTAAGTACCCATGGTATTGAAGGCTTTGAGGTTATTACCGAAACCATTAATAATTTAATGGGCTTTGTCAATGGTGCTGTTGACCTCCAGGGTGGAGGAATTATAGGTGCTGTGTTTGCGGTTCTATTCGTCATGGCTCTTACTTTAGATGGTACTAGAGTCGTTTGTTTTGCCTTAATTATTTGTGGATTAATTATGTTCACTGGAGTATCTATTTATGATGCTATTAACTGGATAAAAGAAAAAATGACTAAAGCTAAACAAGTTAGAGAAGAATTAAAAGAAGCTAGACGTGAAGAAAAAAGACAACAAATACTAAAAGAAAACGAAGAAGACGAAGAAGATAACAAATTAGTTATTTCTTCGATTGATGAATTAAAAGAAAATAACGAACAATCTACTACTGATAATATGGAAACTATACCTAATAAAGGGTATATGTTACCCTCAACAACTATTTTAAACAAGCCAAAAAAAGTTAATAATAAAGCCAATGAGGAAGCTATCAAACAAAACGTTAAAGATATTGAACAAGTACTAAATGATTTTAATATCGAGGGAAAGGTTGTTGCTGCTAATATTGGACCATCAGTTACGCAGTATGAGCTTGAAATAAAATCTGGAACTAAAGTCAGTAAAATCACTGGTATTCATAGAGAAATGGCTTTAGAACTAGGTGCTAAAGAAGTTAGAATTCAAGCTCCAATCCCAGGTAAAAAGACAGTTGGTGTTGAATTACCTAATAAAGTAACAACTCCAGTGGCTATTAGAGAAATCTTAGAAGCCATTCCTGAAAATAAAAAAGATAATAAATTATTAGTTGCTTTAGGTAAGGATATCATGGGAAAACCAAGATTTTGTGAAATCGATAAAACTCCGCATATGTTAGTTGCTGGTAGTACCGGAAGTGGTAAATCAGTATGTATTAATAGTATGCTAGTTTCTATTTTAATGCGGGCTAAACCTAATGAAGTAAGATTAGTTTTAGTTGACCCTAAAAAAGTAGAATTATCCATGTATAATGGCGTTCCCCACTTATTAACACCTGTTGTTACCGATGCTAAAAAAGCCAATATCGTTCTGCAAAAAATTGTTCAAATTATGGAAGATAGATATGATACTTTTAGCGATAGTGGAACCAAAAATATCAAAGGCTATAATAAATATGTCGATAAAGAAAATGAAAAAAGACCAGATGATGATAAACTTAAACATATGGAATATATCGTTGTAATAATCGATGAGTTGGCTGACCTTATGTTAGTCGCTGCTAAAGAAGTTGAAGATTCAATTATGCGTATTACTCAAATGGCTAGAGCGGCTGGTATTCACTTGATTGTTGCCACTCAAAGACCAAGTACTGATGTTATTACCGGTGTCGTTAAAGCTAACATCCCATCAAGAATCTCTTTTGCTGTATCTAGTAGTATTGATTCTAGGACTATTTTAGATATGAGTGGTGCCGAAAAATTGCTCGGAAAAGGTGATATGTTCTTCCTTCCTCAAGGAGAAAACATTCCAATAAGAATTCAAGGTACTTTTGTCGATGATGACGAAATAAAAAAAGTAGTCGACTATGCTATTTCTCAGCAAAAAGCCCGTTATGACACCAACTTAGAAGTGTCTAATGAAGATAAAGGCAGTACCACGATGCTAGATAAAAAAGATGATTATGAAGAACCTCTATATGATGAAATCGTCGAGTTTGTTATTACTCAAGGTAAAGCCAGCGCCTCACTTTTACAAAGAAGATTTAGATTAGGGTATAATAGAGCAGCTAGATGTATAGACTTATTAGAAGAAAGAGGCATCGTTGGCCCACCTAATGGGTCTAAACCAAGAGAAGTATTAGTGAAAATGGAAAAACCTGAAGAATAGGGGGAAAATATGAAAAATGAATTTGAAAAAGAACCCAGCTCATTAAGTATTATTGTAACGTTTGTATTATTGGTTTTAGCAATCGTAGCTTATGTTTTTATCGATAAATATATTACTGCAGACCCTAATCAAAAAGTGAAAAATATCGAAGAAAAAGCCCAAAGGGAAGAAGGACTATCTGAAAAAGACGCCCTAGCTATCGCCGAAGAAAAATATTATATCGCTATAGCAACCATAACTAATACCAAATCCGACATTGATAAACTTTATAATCAAATCCAAACTACTGATTTAATTTTGACTGACCAAGCTTTAATCGATAGTTTAAATAGCTTTAATGTTAAAACCTATGCCCAAAATTCATCAATATCAGTTATTCAAAATTATGATGAAGCCATTAAAGATAATTTTACTACCGATTTTATCAATAATAATATTTTATATCCTAATGGTTTTATCGCTAGTATTAATAACGAATATTATTTAATAACCGATAAAATTGACAACTATTTCTTTAAAGAAGCCAGTTTTACTTTAGTCAGTAAAACCGATAATGAAATGCATTTTAGTGTTATAAATACTAACTACGATACTAGCTGCGTAAGTGCTGGAGAAACTGTTCCAAGTATTACTTGTACTGATACAACAAATAGTGAAAGCATAGACTTTATCTTAGTTAAACAAGATAATAACTGGAAAATTTCAAAGCTAACTATTCAAACGGCATAAAAAACTAAAACAATTTTAGATTATTAATTTAAAATTGTTTTTTTTCATAAAAAATCAGGAATTAAGGTTATAAACGCAATATGATAATAGTGTAGAAGTTAGAAAAGGAGGAAAATGCAGGCAACAAAAATATTTTATAAAGCCACTAAAGCTGGAGAAAGTTATAATAAAATGGGAAAAATTTATTCAAATTAATTTTACCATTGGTTTGCTAGGTAATTATCTCTCATTAGGAATGTATACGCTTAGTGATAAAGAGATGAAAAAAGACTTTGTCGATAATATAAAAATCTATGATTTCAATATAGATAAAATAAAGAAAGAGTGTTATAATGGTAACAAGAGGTATGACTTTG
>CALVRF010000088.1 GCA_944358495.1 uncultured Bacilli bacterium | reverse complement strand
ATATGAAGTAAATTTACTAAAACGTAAAGAAGATGTTATTCGTTTAATCGACGAAAAAGGTTTATTAACTGACGACTTAAAAAAACAAATAATGGATGCTAGTAAACTAGTGGAAGTAGAAGATTTATATCGTCCATTTAAAGAAAAGAAAAAAACTAAAGCTACGGAAGCTATTAAAAATGGTTTAGAACCCTTAGCCAAACAAATTATGGCTTATACGACTAAACCACTAGAAAACCTAGTCAAACCATTCTTAAATGATAATGTCAAGAGCCAAGAAGATGCTTTAACTGGCGCTTCTTACATTATTGCTGAATGGATAAGTGATAATGCTTTTTACCGCAAATGGGTTAGAAATTTCACTTATAATACTGGTATCATCACCACTAAATTGAAGAAAAATGCCGAAGATGAAAATAAAGTTTATGAAATTTATTACGACTTTAAAGAAAAAGTAAAATACGCTAAAGGCTACCGCGTTTTAGCCATTAACCGTGCCGAAAAAGAAAAGGTTATTACTGTTAATATTGAAGTTGATAAGGAACATATTTTTAATCATCTAGAAGAAAAACTAATAAAAAAAGAAGGACCATACAACTATATAATTAAAGAAGCTATTAAAGATAGTTATAAAAGATTAATCGAACCATCAGTTGAAAGAGAAATTAGAAGCGAACTAACTGAAAAAGCGGCCAAAGAAGCTATTAAAGATTTTGGAATCAACTTAGAAAACTTACTTATGCAACCACCAATGAAAGATAATGTTGTTTTAGGCTTTGACCCTGGTTATGTAAACGGTTGTAAATTAGCTGTTATTGATAAAACTGGAAAATTTTTAACCTCCTTAATCATTAAACCATTTACAAATGATGATGCCAAGATTAAATGTAAAGAAAAAGTAGCTAATTTAATCAAAAAATACCATATCAATATAATTGCTATTGGTAATGGTACCGCTTCAAGAGAAAGTGAAAAATTTTGTGCCGAAATGATCAGAGAATACAATTTAAATTGTAAATATGTTATCGTGTCCGAAGCTGGAGCCTCTATATACTCTACTGAAAAAGTTGCCAGTGATGAGTTTCCAGACTTATCACCAAATGAAAGAAGTGCTATTAGTATTGGTAGAAGACTTCAAGATCCACTTTCAGAACTTGTAAAAATCCCACCAGCAGGAATGGGAGTAGGTTCTTATCAACACGATGTTCCTTCTAAAGCTTTAAATGAATCGCTAGATTTTGTCGTCTCTAAAGCTGTTAATAGTGTTGGCGTTAATGTCAATACCGCGTCAGCTTCACTTTTAAAATATGTTTCTGGATTAACGAAAAAAAATATTGAAAAAATTATTAATTATCGTAACGAAAAAGGGAAAATTAATTCTCGTGAAGAAATCAAAAAAGCCAAACTTTTAAGTGATAAAGCCTATGAACAAGCTATTGGTTTTCTTAGAATACCTTTAGCTAAAAACATTTTAGATCAAACCGCAATCCATCCAGAAAGTTATCCACTTACTCTAAAATTTTTAAAAGAAATAAACATGGATTTATCTAAAGTTGGAACTAAAGAAATAATTGATAAGTTAGATAGTATTAATGTAAATGATTATGCTAATAGTTTAAATACCGATATATATACTTTAGAAGATGTTATTAGTTCCTTAAAAAAACCTAATCGAGACCCTCGTGATGAAATGCCACAACCAATTTTGAAAAGCGACGTTCTAGATATTAAAGATTTAAAAATAGGCATGAAATTACAAGGAACAGTTCGTAACGTTGTGCCTTTTGGAGCCTTTATCGATATTGGACTACATAACGATGGTCTTGCGCATATATCCAAATTAACCAATAAATTTATTAAACATCCAATGGAAGTTGTTAGTGTCGGGGATATAGTAGATTGTTATGTCGATGATATTTTATTAGATAAAAATAAAGTATCACTATCCCTCATTAAACCAGGAGAGAAAAAATGAAAAAAATAATTTTAGCTGCTTTAGTAATCTTTTTAACCGGCTGTACATCTACGGAAGATTTTACGAGAACTTGCCGTACTAATATTAATTCCCAAGATTTAAACGAAAAAGAAATTATGAAAGTAAACTTCAATAATAAAGATAAACTAACCAACGTTATAATCACTAGAAAATATAAAGCTAAAGGCGACAATGGTATTACCGCCATTACTAATATTAAACAATCATCTGAGGATTATAACAACGCTTTATTAACCAAAAAAGGTATAAAAATATCTATCGCTAAAGATACTGAAGAAGAATATGTCATAAAATATTATATCGATGTTCCTAATGCCGATAGTGATGTATTAGATATCTTTAATCTTCAAGAAAATTCCATTAAATTTTTTAATAAAATGCGTGAAAATAACATCGAATGCAAGTAGACGGCAAAAGCCGTCTTTTGTGTCAAAAAATGTCAAAATTATGATATAATTAAAGTGTAAAGACTTATAGTTTTTATTAGAAGGGAGATGTGTGCTTATGTTTTGCCCAGAATGTGGCAAAAAAAATGAAGAGGGGGTTAACTTTTGTGAACATTGTGGCGCTAAGATAAAAGAGCCTAAAAAAATCAAAGCTCCAAAGAAGGACAAAAAACCATTAAAGAAACAGACTAAAATTTTAATTGGCATTATTAGTGCAGTCGTTATTATCATCATCGCCATTTTCTTAATAGTATCAAGTAAATATGACCCTAAAGCCATTGCCGAAGGTTACTTCTTAGCTGTAGCCGACAAAGACGCTGATAAATTATATCAGTACATGGATGTTGATAACTCTGACTTTACTAGTAAAAAAGTTTTCAAAAAAGTCATCGAAACTGATGATAAAGTAGAACTATTAAACTATAAAGTTGGTGAAGTCCAAAAATCCAGTGACGGCTTATCCGCAACTGTTCCTATTACTTATACCTTAAAAGGAGAAAGTAGTCCTGAAACTACTAGTGTTCATCTAGTAAAAGGTAAACAAAATAAAATGTTATTCTTCGATAATTGGCAAGTTAGTTCCGATGATTCCATTATCACCACCGATTATCAAATAACTACCTTTAAAGATTCTACCGTCACCTTAGAGGGGGTAAAAGTAGATAAGAAATACTTAGACAAAAAAGCCTCAACGGAAAATTATGATGTCTATGTATTGCCTACTGTTTTTGAAGCTGACTATGAAGTTACAGTAACTTTAAAAAGTGGCATAAAGCTTCAAGATGAAATTAGTATTAGTAGCTATGGTAGTTCTAATTTAACTAATCTCGAAGTTTCTGACGATACAAAAAAAGCTATCGAAGAAATTGCTAAGGCAACTATTGAGTCACTATACAAATCAGCAATGGAAAATAAAGCCTTTGCGGACATCAAAAAAGACTATGAATATAAAGGCGCTGACCTTAGCTCATTAGAAGATAGTTATGACGCTTTCTTAAACTCTATTAGCGAAGAAGGACTAACTAATTTTACAATAAAAAAAGTTAGTGTTGAAAGCGCTGATATTACTGATGATGGCTACATTAGAGTATCAGTTGATGCTGAGTATGATTACACAGTAAAACGTACATTCTTAGGGGAAGAACGAGAAAATACAGACAATACTGAAGATACCATGTATTTAACTTTTGATTACTCAGGTGATAGTTATAAACTAGTAGACTT
>CALVRF010000087.1 GCA_944358495.1 uncultured Bacilli bacterium | reverse complement strand
GCCACAAGATAGAGGAATAGAAGAAGTATATACTTTAACTAGTAAAAAAAGTAACCACAATTATATTGAAAATTTTATGATAATCGAATATAATATAGATAAATTAATTAGTTATTATCATAGATCAGATAAAGAGAAAGTCAAAGAAGCCTTAAAATATAAACATGTATTAATGTTAGGGCTTGAGGGTAATGAGTTAGCGAAGTTATGCAAGGGGGAAAAGCATATGGAAAAGTTTAGAGAGAACGTAGATAGGTTAAATAAAGACGAAGAGTTTAGACTATTATTTTCAGAAGAGGAAGATGCTTTAAGGACACATAATACTTTAATGGCCGAATCAGAAGAAGCTGGCATTGAACGTGGCATAAAGCAAGGCATTAAACAGGGCAAAATTGAAGGAGAGCAAGAAAAAACAAGGGAAATAGCTAAAAATCTTTTGAAATTAAAAATGAAAACATCTGATATAGCTCAAGCAACTGGTCTTTCAGAAAACGAAATTAAAGCTTTAAATAATTAAGCCATGAGGGCTTTTTATTTTGAAATAAATATTATTACAGCCAAAAGCTTAAAAAATAAGCGTCTACCCGCATAAACTTGAATAATAAAGCAAATTAATATATAATGAAAGCGGTGGTTTTATGAAGAAGTGTGTAATCATCTGTAATCCCAATAGTGGCCATAATAAGAAAAAAGAAATTATTGAAAAGTTTAAGCAAATCTTGCAAGACTATGATTATGCTTATGATGTGAAATATACCAAATATAGTGGTCATGCTAAGAAAATAGTAAAAGAATTACCTAATGATATTGATTTAGTTATTTCCTTAGGTGGCGATGGCACTTTCAACGAAGTTGTAACCGGTAATATTGAAAGGAAAGAAAAACTATTACTGTCCCATATTCCTTTAGGAACCGCTAATGATTTAGGCGTTATGTTTGGTATGGGAAAAAATCCCGTTAACAATTTAAAAATGGTTTTAGATGGTAAAGTCAAAGAAATTGATATTTGCCAAATCAATAAACAACCTTTCGTTTATGTTGCCGCTCTAGGCAAATTTGTCGATATTGCTTATGATACACCAAGGAAATTAAAAAAGAAATTTGGTTATTTTGCTTATTTAATCAATGCAATAAAAAGTTTTAATACCAAGACGCATTTATTTGAAATGGAATATACCTGTAATGGTGAAACTTATAGAGGTTTATATTCTCTAGTTCTTGTTTGTAATGCCACAAGAATGGGAGGCATCGATGTCTTTAATGATGTCAAAATGAATGATGATAGGTTTGAAGTTTTAATGACTAATATTACTAGTAAAAAAGATATTATAAAATCTTTATATTTAGTTAAAACTAGCGATATTACCAAAGTTCCTGGCTTTTACTTTTTAAGAACCAATCATTTAAAAATAAAATTGACTGAAGAGCCTAAGAAAAACTGGTGTATTGATGGTGAAAAATTAAAACCTAAACAAAAAAACTTTGATATTAGTATTATTAAAGGAATTAAAATGTTACTTCCAACCAGGGAACTCCATAAAATTTTTATAGATGAGTAGACCGTTATCGGTTTGCTTTTTAATTACCAGTTGTGATATAATTAATAAGACTTTTTTAAAGCAAAAAGAAAGGAGTAAAAATGAGTAAAATAAAAATATTCGCTTTAGGCGGATTAAATGAAAATGGAAAAAATATGTATATTGTCGAAGTTGATAAAGATATTTTTGTCTTCGACGCCGGATTAAAATATGCTGATGACAAAATGTTAGGAGTTGACTATATTATCCCTAACTATGATTATTTAAAAAATAATGTTAAACGTATTAAGGGAATCTTTATTACCCATGGGCATGATGAACACATGGGAGCTTTATCTGATATTTTAAAAGAACTTCCAGAATTAAAAGTATATGCGACAACCTTTACTTTAGAAATTATTAAAGAACAATTAGAAGAGGATAATTTAAACACGGATAATTTAATTCTCGTAAAGCCACATAAAAAGATTGAGTTTGGGAAAAACAGTATTTTCCCCATATCTTTAACCCATACTGTGCCAGATACCGTTGGCTATGTTTTATATACTCCAGATGGAGCTATCTTCTATACGGGAAACTTTGTCTTTGACCCAACGATGTTAGGTGCTTATAAAACAGATATTGGAAAACTTGCCTATGTTGGTAAACAAGGCGTATTATGTTTACTAAGTGAGTCGTTATATGCCGATAAAAGAGGTTTTACCTCACCAAATCATCGTACTGATGGTAAAATAAGAGAAATATTAAATAATCATCCTGGAAGAATTTTATATAATATTTATCAAGCTCAGTTATATCGTATTCAAGAACTATTTAATGAAGTTATGAATACCGACCGTAATGTTGTTATTATGGGGAAAAGACTAGAAACAGTTATTTTAAAAGCTATTGATATGCATTATATTAAATTTGATAAAAAAAGAATAAAAACTATTCATCATGTTAATGATGATAAAATAATTGTTTTAGTTTCTGATGAAAGAGAAAGACCATTTTCCAATCTTAAACGTATTTTAAGAGGCTATGATAAATTTATCGAAATTAAAGATACTGATACTATTGTTTTCGCCTCACCAGTTTTTGATGGTATGGAAAAAACCGCAACAAAATTATTAGACACTATTGCAAGATTAGGGGCAGACATCGTCGAAATGCCAACTAAGAAATACCCATCACATCATGCTTCAAGTGAAGACTTAATGTTAATGCTTGATTTAATGCATCCTAAATACTATATGCCAGTTATTGGTGAATATCGTCATCAAGTAGCGAACGCTAATGTTGCTAAAAGATTAGGCATGAAAGAAGAGAATATATTATTAAGATTAAATGGACAGGTTGCTTACTTCGAAAATGGTAAATTAGTCGATAACGGTATGAAAGTCCCAATCGACGATATTTTAATCGATGGCCTTTCAGCTGGTGACGTCGGTGAACTAGTTTTAAAAGATAGGGAATTATTAAGTGATAGTGGTATTGTTATCATTACTGCCACTTTAGATAAAGAAACTAAAAAAGTTTTAGCTGGCCCTGAAGTTTTAACAAGAGGCTTCATCTTTGTTAAAGATAATATCGATTTAATTAAAGAAGCTGAAAAAATATCTTTAGAAGTCATTAATGAAAACACGAAAACTCATCATGTCGACTTTAATAAAATTAAATCCGGAATTAGAGATAAAGTAGGAAAGTATTTCTACGAACAAACAGAGTGTAAACCAATGATATTAATTGTTATTGGTGAAGTATAAGTCCAAAAATGGACTTTTTTCTTTATAACAAAAAAAATCACAAAGTGACTTTTTCTTCATCAAATAAATCTTTAATGTTAACCCCTAATTTTAAAGAAATAATATATAAGGTATCTAAACTAAAAGTTTGTAAATAACTTTTACTTTCAATGTTACTAATAAAGCCTACTGAATAGCCAATCATATCCGCTAACTCTTGTTGCGTAATTCCCTTTAGTTTTCGATATTTTTTAATGTTTCGCGCTACCAAATAGTAAACGTAATTAGAATCTGTTCTCTGCATAAAAATTACCTCTTGCTAATATTTTCTCATATAATCAGTCTAAAAAACCTCAACGAGTAGTTGAAGTGTGCTTTTTTTGTGTTAAAATCAAAATATAAGAAAACACTATAAAAAAGGGTGATACAATGAGAGGGAAAAACAAAAACATAATAATAATAGGGTTAATCGGAATAGTAATGATAATGGCCGTAAGTTATGCGGCTTTTAATAGTGCCTTAGATATTAAAGGAACCGGAAGCATCAC
>CALVRF010000086.1 GCA_944358495.1 uncultured Bacilli bacterium | reverse complement strand
ATTTGATAATATTTATCAAAGCCACCAACCATTAATAATTGTTTAAAGATTTGCGGAGCTTGTGGTAAAGCATAAAATTTACCTTTATATTTTCTAGATGGTACTAAATAATCTCTGGCCCCTTCTGGAGATGAAGCGGTTAAAATTGGTGTTTGGATTTCGGTAAAACCTAAGGAATCCATTTTATTTCTTAGGAATTTAATAACTTCACTTCTAAATTTGATATTATTATGAACTTTAGGATTACGTAAATCTAAATAACGATATTTTAAGCGAACTTCTTCATTGACATTAGTTGAAGTAATTATTTCGAATGGTAGTTCGTTATTGGCTTTACCTAAAATTTCAATTTCATCGATTAAAATTTCAATAGTTCCGGTTTTGATATTAGGATTATAGTTTTCTTCATCACGTTTACGGACAACACCTTTTACTGTTACTGATGATTCTCTAGTTAAACCGTCGAACATGGTGTCATCATTGCTGACGATTTGAGCTGTTCCAGTTTCATCACGGACATCAACGAAAATAACACCGCCATGGTCACGAATATTTTCAACAAAACCAGCAATTCTAACGGTTTTACCAATATCATCTTCAGTTAATAAACCGGGATAATTATCACGATATTTATTTTTCACTTTTTCACCTCTTCTCTATTTCACTTAGCATGGTACTTCTAGCCATTCCTGGATTAGCGGTACCTCTAGTTTTTTTCATAATTTGACCAACTAAGAAATCGACAACGTTAGTGCGGCCATTTTTATATTTTTCAATTAAATCTGGGTGTTCATCTAAAACTTCATTAGCGATTTTGGTAATAGCCCCTTCATCAGAAATTTGGGTCATGCCTTTTTCTTTAACGATTTGTTTTGGCGTTTTACCGGTTGTTAAAGAGTCATAGAAGACTTCTTTAGCTTGCTTAGAAGAAATCTCTTTTTTATCGATTAAACTAATTAGTTCGACTAACATTTCTGGAGTCATACTAATTTCCGTGATTGACTGTTCTAATTTATTTAAATGTCCGAGTAAATTAGTCGTTAACCAGTTAGAAGCTTCTTTAGGATTAGCCCCTAATTCAACCATTTTTTCATAGTATTCAGCTACCGGTTTTTCTTTGACGATAATGGTAGCATCGTAATCAGTAAGACCATATTCATTAATATAAGTCTCTTTTCTTTCACTAGCTAATCTTGGAATTTGGCTTCTTATTTCTTCTAACCATTCTTTAGAAATCTTAATTTTCGGAATATTTGGCTCAACGAAATATTTATAATCGATAGCATCGACTTTACTACGCATGAAGATAGTTGTTCCACTTTCTTCATCCCAACGACGAGTTTGCTGCTCCATCTCTTCATATTTACCATCTTCAATTAAATCTAATTGTCTTTGAATTTCATAGTTAATAGCGTCTCTAACGCCCCCAAAGGAGTTAACATTTTTGATTTCAATTTTGGTTCCCCAGTTATTTGGGTCACTTTCATCTTTATCTTTTTCCATTAAAGAAACATTAACATCACATCTAATTTGGCCTTTTTTACTATCGGCTTCACTAATACCAGCATACTGATAAATACTACGCATGGTTTCTAAGAAAGCAACGGCTTCGTCGGCAGAATGGATATCCGGCTCAGTTACAAGTTCTAGTAAAGGCACACCGGCTCTATTATAATTAATGCGTGAGCAATTAGTATAGTGGTCAGAAGAAGCGGCATCTTCTTCTAAGTGAAGATTGTTAATTCTAACCGTTTTTTCTTCGCCATGACAATCAAAAGTTAAATGGCCATAAATCCCAATAGGTGCGGGTTTAGTTTCTTGAGTGATTTGAAAGCCTTTAGGTAAATCTGGATAGTAATAGTTTTTTCTTTCAAAATATAAATATTCTGGCTGTTTACAATTTAAAATCATACTAGCCATTAAAGACATTTTAACAGCTTCTTTATTGACAACTGGTAAAGTTCCTGGGAAAGCCATATCAACTGGTCTGATATGAATATTAGATAAATCTACATTAGCTGTTTTGGTTCCATTTTTAGCACTTGAAAAAACTTTAGTGTTAGTTTCAGAAATCTCACAGTGCATTTCTAATCCGATTAAAACTTTATATTTATCCATTATTCCACCTCCTTAGCAATTTGGTCTTTATATTCCATCGCATTTTCTAAGGCATAGGCAATGTTTAAAACATTTTCATCATCATAGCAATTTCCAGTAATATTTAGCCCGACTGGTAAATTACTTACAAAGCCGTCAGGAATCGTGATTGATGGGAAACCTCCAAAGTTACCAATTTGTAAATGGTCTTCTAAAGTGGCGGTATTTTTATCTAGAATATCTTTAGAACCTTCTAGTTTTTTAGCTGGACCGGTTCCAACTGGTAAAATAACCGCATCATATTTTTCAAATAATTCTTTCCACTTATCGACAACTAGTCTTCTTACTCTTTGAGCATTGTGGAAGTAACGGTCTTTATTTTGGGCTTGAAGAACATATGAGCCAATAACGAACCTTCTTTTAATTAATGGTGAAAAACCCTTAGTACGATAGTTTTTCATTTCTTCATCCCATTTATCACCCTCAGCTCGTGGTCCGAAAATAAATCCTGTTAAGTTTGACATATTAGAAGTTGCTTCAGCACAAGAAATAACAACATAGACCGAAGGGATAGCATTTAATAAGGTTTTATCAACAGATATTTCTTCGACTTCCATTCCTAGTTCTTGACATTTTTGAATGGCTTTCATAAAGTTATTCAAATGTTCTTTTAATTCATCGCTAGCGTTTGGATACATAGCAATATCACAAATTTCTTTAATATAACATAGTTTTTTACCTTTAACATTGCCATTTAAGCTTTCAGCTAAATGAATATCCTTAGAATCCCATGAGGTCATATCGTATTTGTCGATACCTTTCATAGCATCAGTCACGATTGCGGCGTCTTTAACATTTCTAGTTAAAACTCCGCAGTGGTCTAAACTACTAGCAAACGGGAATAAGCCATATCTAGAAATCATACCATAAGTTGGTTTATAACCGACAATTCCGCAATAAGCGGCCGGTTTTCTAATTGAATCGCCAGTATCACTTCCAGTAGCATAAGGATAAACGCCAGCGGCAACGGCAGCGGCACTCCCAGCAGATGAACCAGCGCACATTCTAGTACGGTCCCATGGGTTTTTAACGGTTCCGGTATGTCCAGTTGTTCCGGTACCACCCATACCAAATTCGTCTAATACGGTTTTATTGGTAGCTACTGCACCGTGTTTTTCTAAGTTTTCAATAGCTGTTGCTGTAAAGAATGGCACATAATCTTTTAAAGTGTTTGATGAACCTGTACTTAAGATACCTTTAGTACTATAGTTATCTTTAATACCGTAAGGAATGCCGGAAAGTAAATCATCAGTTACTTCCACTGGTTTGGCATCATCTAAAATCGTGACAAAAGCATTACAACTTTCTTGCAATTTATGTGATTTTTCTAGTGATTCTTTAATTAACTCTTCACTAGTTACCTGACCTTCTTTTAAGGCTTTATGTATTTCTTCAATACTTTTATCCATATATGTCATATTATCCCACCATCCTTGGTACTTCTACTTCGCCATCCGCACTATCGTCGCAGTTTTGTAGTAATTCTTCTCTTGGTATTGACTCTTCGGCTATATCTTCCCTTAACTCACATACAAAATCATCTAAGGGATGAGTCATTGGCCCTATTTCTTTGATGTTTGGAATGTCGTTAATTAAATCGATATTTTTATCGATAATATCGAATTCCTCTAGAACCATTTTATTTTCTTCTTCGGTTAAGCCGATTAATAGTTTGTCAGCATAATCGTCAACCATTTCTTTGGTAAATTTGCCCATGTATAACTCCTCCTTAATATAAAAAAAGTAGGCCCTAGTAGGAAATATACCTACGACCTACTAATTAACAAAAGTGGCGCCTAATGTAGGACTCGAACCTACGACCCAACGGTTAACAGCCGTTTGCTCTACCAACTGAGCTAATTAGGCA
>CALVRF010000085.1 GCA_944358495.1 uncultured Bacilli bacterium | reverse complement strand
ATTCTATACCATTGGCAAGAAAAAAATGTCTACTTAAAGACATCTTTATGGACATATATTAGTTGTTACAAACTCTGGAGTATTAAACACACTACCACTAAATGTTACTCTATAACTAGAGCCACTATAGCTACCACTTACACATTCCGCTCCAGAAATGGTACTAAAGGTAAATTCATTAGCTCCAAAATTCATGGTATTACCATCAATATTAGTTGAATTAACAATAGTACTAATATTAGCATTATTTTGCGCTAAAGCAGATAAAGCTGGATCAGTAATTTGAGCATCAGCCAAAGATGATTTCAAATTATAAAGCTCTGTTCCGTTTTCATCATAAGCATAAACATTTAAATCATCAGGGTCGTCAGTAAATATAAATAACTTATTATCAAAAACTCCAATGCCATTTTTCACGTTTAATGATGCTCCAGTTACCACTTCTCTATCATTTAAATATACACCACCACTACTAGTACTTTCACCATTATAAAATCTCACTTTTATATTTTGTACTTGTCCATTAACTGCGATATCAGTAATTGTTAATTCACTTTCCCCACTACACAAATTAGCTTCAGCTGGATTATTAATAATATCATTATACTCTGCTAACGTCACACCAAATTTACATTCGTCAGCAATTTCATCAGTTTGATCGGGTTCATTAAAGTTAGTCTCCGCTTCTTTTTCATCATTAGAACTTACAACTATATACATTAAATAAGCTACTAAAGCAATTATTATTAAAATCAAAATATAAATAATAACCACCTTAATTTTATCCCCTTTCATTCTACCACCTCTATTATTCATAATAACATTTTTTTACCAAAAAATATATAGTTTAATTTAATTTTTTCAAAATAGTTGCCACTATCTGCATTTGGTCAAATCTTTTTTCGACTTTACCTGTAATATGCAAAATATCACCAACATTAACATTATAATAACGTCTATAAATCTTAGGAAAAAGCACAATATCCACTTTCGATAACTCATCACTGCCTGTTAAAAACATCATTTTTTCCTTTTTTTTCGTATCGATAACTTTAATTTTCTCTACATATACTACCGTCTCCACAATTCTATCAAAATAAGAATCTAAATGTCGTAATTCGATAGCTTTAGAATAACGTAATTTATATTCACTTATTGGATGATTACTAATATAAAAACCAAAAACCTGTAATTCCAGATCCATAAGTTCCTGCTTAGAATATTCTTCGGTAATTGCTAATTCCGGTTTCAAGCCATCATCATCCAGTAAATCTCCAATTTCCGCATAATTAGTAATTACTTCTAGATTTGTCATAAGTGTCTTACGATTAAAGCCTAAATTATCAAAAGTTCCTGCTAAAACTAAACTTTCCAAAGTTTTTAAATTTACCGTCTTGCCATAACATCTTTTAACAAAATCAAAAATATCCATAAATTTCTTAATGGCGCGTTTTTCTAAAATAACTTTAGTCGATGCTGTTCCCACATTTTTAATATTAGTTAAAGGGAAAATAATTTCTTCACCATTAATAAAATAATTGTCTGTACTAATATTAATGTCCGGCAAACTCACCTTAATATGATTAATTTTACACTCATACATATATTCTTTCGTTTTCGTTTCACTATTAATAGCCAAAGACAATAAATTTTTCATAAAGATTTTTGGATAATAAGCTTTCAAATAAGCCATTCGATAAGAAATCATTGAATAAGCTACTGAATGTGAATGATTAAAGCCATAAGATGCAAAACTTAAAATCAAATCATAAACCTTTTCTGCCAAAACCTGCTCATAACCATTTGCCATACTCTGCTTAATAAACTTATCTTTTTCGGCTATTAATACCTCTTCCTTCTTTTTACTCATCGCTTTTCTTAAAATATCCGCCTCAGCAAAACTATAGCCCGCCATGACATTAGCAATCTGCATAATTTGCTCCTGATATATAATAATTCCATAAGTAGGTTTTAAAATTTTTTCTAAATTTGGGTGCAAATAATCAATTTTTTCACGGCCTTGTTTTCTTCGAATATAGGAATCAATATTTTTCATCGGTCCAGGTCTAAAAAGTGCTAGTGCAGCTCCAATATCCTCAAACGTCGATGGTTTAAACTTTCTTAAAAAGTTAATCATGCCTTCCGATTCAAACTGAAAAATACCAATCGTATTTGCCGTTTTAAAAATTTCCAAAGCTTTTTCATCATCCTCAGGAATATTGTCAAATTCTAAATCTGGGATTTCCGCTAAAATATTACGAATCAAAGTCAAATTCTTTAATCCTAAGAAGTCCATTTTAAGTAATCCGATTTCTTCTAGATATGTCATATCATAACCCGTCGTATAAAAGCCACTATGGCTATGATTTAATGGGATAACCTCGTCCAAATCATAACGCGACATCACAATGCCCGCAGCATGTACCGACGAATGCCTTTTAAGTCCCTCAAACTTTAATGCAATATGATAAACCATTCTTAAATCTTCATTCATTTTCAAAAAATCATTAACCTGAAATGTTTTAGCATTTTCTACTAAAGATTTTCTCGGATCTATACTTTTACTTAATAAATCCAATTTCTTATTATCAATATCTAATACCCTTCCAACATCTTTAATAACCTGTCTAGCACCAAGCGTACCAAATGTAATAATAGGTGCTACTTTTTTTTCACCATATTTTTGAATACAATAAGTTGACACCTCATCACGCCGACTATCTTCAAAATCCACATCTATATCTGGCATAGATACTCGCTCAGGATTCAAAAAGCGCTCAAATAATAAATCATATTTTAAAGGGTCTATCGTCGTAATGTTTAGCAAATAAGCCACTAATGACCCAGCCGCACTTCCTCTCCCCGGGCCCACTAAAATACCGACGCTTTTTGCATACCTAATATAATCAGCCACAATCAAGAAATAATCACAAAATCCCATTTTCTGAATCACACTAAGCTCATATTTTAACCTAACGGCATATTTTTTATTAACACTAACTCCAAAAATTCGCTTAAGTCCTTTAATGCATTCCTTCTTCAAATATTCAAAACTATCTTCTTCACAAGGGTACAAAGGCATTAAACTTTGATGAAAAGGAATTTCTAAATTACATAATTCATTAATCAAATGATTCGTCTTCTCATCAATATTTTTTAAAGGAAATAAACTAACTTCAAATTCATCAACCACAACTTCTAAAGCCAATTTCCCGTCCCTAATCGCATATAAATATTTTAAATAAGCCTCATCTTCTTTATCTAAACATAATATTTCGTTAAAATAAACCTTATTAGAACTTTTAATTTTCTCTTTCTCATTATTGTTTTTATATCCAATAAATAAATGCTTAAAAATTTTCTTTAAATCATTATATAATAACCTACTCTCATAAGGCATAATACATAATAAACCATCGCTATGTCTAATTAACACATTCAAATTAAGATTTTCACCAGACATAATTGTCGCTAATTTGATTAAACTTTTATACCCATTATAATTCTCACAGTATAATACTAATTTTAAACCGTCAATCTTAATTTCTAAACCAATTATCGGTTTAACTCCACTATTCTTGCAAGCCTTATAAAAATCAATAACACCATATAAATTATTATCCGCCATACTAAGCGTAGTCAGGCCATGTTCTTTCGCCATTTTTACCAATTCCGGTATTTTAATCATACTTGAAAGTAAATAATTGCCAGTTTTTAAATTAAGTGGAACATAGCCCATATTATCACCTTCTATTAATATTTTACTATATTTTTCTCCAAAGGAAAAGCATTTATCCGATGATAAAAACTTATCACTCCAAAATAAAAAGCCATCATGGCTTAATTATTTAAAGCTTTAATTTCGTTTTCTGAAAGACCAGTAACTTCACTAATAAAGTTAATATCAACTTTTTTAGCAAGCATATTTTTAGCTATTTCCCTTGTTTTTTCTTGCTCTCCTTCAATTTTGCCCTGTTTAATGCCTTGTTCGATGCCAGCTTCTTCTGATTCGGCCATTAAGGTATTATGTGTCCT
>CALVRF010000084.1 GCA_944358495.1 uncultured Bacilli bacterium | reverse complement strand
TTTAGCATTAATGACTGACGCAATAGGAATAATATAATTTTTTTCATCTAAATGCATTAAATTATCATATAAACAAATAATTCCCCCTATACCTATTTGCTTTTTTACTTTTTCGAGCAAATTAAAATTTTTAATCATTGTTTTATTGGGTGAAGCCGTTTTCTTGATTTCAAATGGATATAATGTATTATTTTTACAAATAATTAAATCAATTTCATTTTTATCTTTATCACGATAATAAGATAAATTCGGCCTAAGGCCTCTAGCATTGTAAGATTTTACAATTTCGCTTATAACATAGGTCTCTAAATAGTGCCCGGCATTTGAACTTAGTTGTAAATCTCTTGCGCTTTCCCATCCTGCTAGAAAAGCAGCAAGACTAGTATCCATAAAAATAATTTTCGGGGTATGAGTTATTCTTTTTAATTCGGATGACATATAAGGTTCAAGTAAATACACTAAGCCTGAAGATGTTAATATAGAAAGCCATGACTTTGCGGTTGGCACACTTATTCCAGCATCATTAGCTAGAGCTGAATAATTTAATTTTTCACCGGTTCTCGAAGCCACACTAACGATGAATTTTTTAAAAGAATTTATATTTCTCACTTCAGTAAGTTCTCTGACATCTCTTGAAATATAGGTGTCTATATAAGCCTGAAAATAAATACTAGAATTAATTTGGTTATCTTTATAAAGCGCTGGCATACCGCCTTTGTATATACATTCAAATAAGTAGTTGACATCTATTTTCTCTAATTTTTTTTAAGTGTAATGGGTCAAATAAAGATTTAGAATTATTTTGCTGAATTTCCGAATAAGTAAAACTATTTAAATTAACAATTCCTACTCGTCCGGCTAATGACTCAGAAACATTTTTCATTAGATGAAACTGCTGAGAACCAGTTAACCAATACATACCATTTTTATCAACTTCAATTTTAATGTATGAAAATAAATTAGGAGCATACTGTGCTTCATCTATAAGAAGTGGAGCGGGATGTTCTTCTAAGAACAACTTTGGATCTTTTCTTGCCTGCTTTCTTAATACTTCATCATCTAATGTAACGTATTCTATATTATCGGGTTTTATACTAAGAAGTAATGTGGTTTTCCCAACCTGCCTTGGGCCTGTAACCAATAATACTTTAAATGTTTTATTAATATTCTGAATAACTTCTAACGCTTCTCTTTCATACATTTTCCTCACTAACTTTCTACTATGTTATATGTCTTAATTTTAAAATAGTCGAAATTAATATTTTAAAAAAGCCATAGCATTCACTTTAAATTAGTCAAAAAAAACATTAGCAAAACTAATGCTTAAAGATTAACGTTGTGATAAACGTGCTGAACATCTTCAACTTCGTCTAACATCGTTAATAATTTATTAAAGGTCTCTAAATCTTCACCCATTAAAGTTACTTTATCTTTGGCAATATAAGTAATTTCGTCCATATCAAAAGTAACATTTGGTAATTTTTTAGTAATAGCTTCTTTGATGTTAAATAATTCACTTGGAGAAGCATAAATAATAATTTCCCCATTTTCTTCTTCGATATCATCGACATCTAAACCATCTTCAATTAAAGCTTCTAAAGTTTCTTCTTCAGATAGGCCCTTAAAACTAACAATGCATAAATGATCATACATATAACTTACACTACCTTGAGTTCCCATTTTAACATGACATTTATTAACAACAGCTCTAACACTACTAACACTCCTATTAACATTATCAGTTAGACAAGCGACAATAAGAGTTGAGCCTGCTGGTCCAAAAAGTTCATAGTTAGCACTTGTATAAGTTTCATCAACACCACTATTTACTTTATCAATCGCTCTATTAATAATATCGCTTGGCACTTGTTCTTTTTTAGCTTTTTCAACTAATCTTTTTAAAGCACTATTACTTTCAAATTCTGTTCCTCCAGTTTTAGCTGCTTGATATATTTCTCTAGCATACATTGAATATAATTTGGCTTTAGCCGCTCCGGTTTTTTGAATACTAGCTTTTCTTACTTCATAAGCTCTTCCCATAAAATCATCCTTTCTGTGCTTTTTTTAAAGCATTTTTCGCTGCTTCTTGCTCAGCGCCTTTTTTTGAATGCGCAGTTCCTACACCATAAACAATATCGCCGATTAAGACTTCGGCAGTAAACTGTTTATTATGGGCTGGACCACTTTCATTAATAATTTTGTATTCCAAACTTTTTTTATCAGTTTGAACAAACTCTTGAAGAACGGATTTATAATCTTTGAAAAAATCCATTTCATGGTTTTCAATGTGCGGAATTACATTTTCATTAAAAAACTTTTTGGCAACTTCTAAGCCTTGATCTAGATAAATAGCGCCTAAAAATGATTCGAAAATATCGGAAACAATGGCTTTTCGGTATTTTCCCCCACTTTCAGCTTCGCCTTTACCTAATTTTAAATATTCATTTAAACCTAGCTTGGTTGAATATTCATATAAAGCAGTTTCACACACATAATGAGCTCGAAGTTTGGTCATTTCGCCTTCACTAATGTTTAAACGATTATAAAGATAATCACTCATTAATAATTCTAAAACTGCGTCGCCTAAAAACTCTAAACGTTCATAGCTTTCAGTTTTATACTCGTTGGCGTATGACGTGTGTGAAAATGCGGTTTCGTAAAGTTTTAAATTTTTAGGTTTTATTTTAAGTTTATCCAATAATTCCATTTGAATCACCTAAAACATTATATCACACTTTTTATGGTTTTAGAATATTTTGGTTTTACTTTTGATATTATTTCTAGTATAATGTTTATGGTGCTTATATGAAAGTAATACTGATAAAATTAATAAAAATATACCAAAAGATCCCTGGGCCGTGGCATAATGGGTGCCGGCACATCCCAACATGTTCTAATTATGCCTTAGAAGCAATTGAGATTTATGGAGCTTTTAAAGGTAGTAAAATGGCCATTAAAAGGATCTTAAAATGTAATCCATGGGGAACTTCGGGTTACGATCCAGTTGTTAAGGAGGATAAAGAATGAAGAGGAAATTAATAAGTGTTTTAGGAGCCTTTATTATTTTAGTAACAGTTAGTGGCTGTGAAATTAGAAGAGATAGTATGGAGGATATCGATATTTATACGACTAGTTATCCAATTGAGTTTATTACAGAAACCTTATATGGTGAGCACAGCACAGTTCACAGTATTTATCCAGACGGGGTTAATATTGATGAGTATGAATTAACTAATAAACAAATTAGTGATTATAGTGAAAGTAAATTATTTATATTTAACGGTCTTAGTAAAGAGAAAAATTATGTAACTAAAATGCGTGAAAATAATGAAAATTTAAAAATTATCGATACAACTTTATCGATGGAATATACTAATGGAATTGAAGAATTATGGCTTGATCCGTCTAATTTATTAATGATGGCCCAAAATGTTAAAACCGGATTTAATGAATATATTAATAACTATTATTTAAATAATGATATTAGTGAAAATTATGAGCAACTAAAAATAGATGCTTCTAATTTAGATGCGAAAATTAAACAAACGGTGGCTAATTCCGAAACTAAAATTATTGTAGCTGCTGATAATTTATTTAAGTACTTAGAAAAATATGGTTTAACTGTTTATTCACTAGAGGATAACAATGAAAAAACAATTGGGGAAGTTAAAAATTTAATTAGTAATGGTGATATTAACTATATATTCATTAAAGAAAATGAAGATATAAGTTCCAGTGTTCAAGATATTATTGATGAAACTGGTGTTGAAACCTTATCTTGGCACACTCTATCAAATATTACTGAGGCTCAAAGAAATGCGAATCAAGACTATTTTGATTTAATGAATGAAAATATTGAAACTTTAAAAAATGAATTATATAATTAATAAATATCTTGCATAAACTAGCAAGATATGGTATATTCTATTTGAGGAGGGGCCTCATCTTGAGGTGCCTGCCAAATGTTTTTTGATAGGCACAGCTTACTTTATGTAACTGTGCTTTCTTATTATTATCCTAGCTTAATAAGTAGGATTAATAACAATATGATAATTACAAAGTTATAAAATGAATTTTCACTAGTTTGTTTCTTCATAATTACCACTCCTCCCCGTTCTTAGTTTTTTTTCTAAAACCCCCAAACAAAGACGGCAGGCACAGAAGATATTTAGCTTCT
>CALVRF010000083.1 GCA_944358495.1 uncultured Bacilli bacterium | reverse complement strand
ATTATGATGAACAGTAAAGAGATATTATCAATGAATATAAAATATTACAGACAAAAATATAACTTATCTCAAGAAGAGTTTGCTGAAAAAGTAGGAAGTAATCTTGTATATATAAATCAAATAGAGAATCTTAAAAGAAAACCTACTATTGAAATGTTAGACAAAATAGCTGACGGTATGAATAAAAATATTGATAAAAATTTAAATATAACTGGATCTGATTTAATTAAATATGATGCTAATCATAAAACTGATTTTGTAAGAATAGATGAAAAGAAGTAATCCAAGTAGGTTTACTTATTTTTTTGTTTTTTAATATGCAATTTTTAAAAAATAGTTTTTATACTTCCCTTTAATATTATAATATTAATTATATATAGGTATATTTTACAACTAGAATTTATATATTTAATTAGGTATCGTTTTCGGCAGTAACAATATTAAAAGTACTTCCCGGTTCATAAGTTGCCCATATTGGTAAATTCCGATTAATTTCCTCCGTCGTATAATCTTGATAATTATTCGGTGAAAAATTAGGCCTCGCCGAAATACCCAAAATTTCTCCACTATTAGGATCCATAGCTAAAGCAATTGCCCTATCCGGATTATATTTAGTAACCGCATTATCTAATTCCCTTTCGATTGATGCCTGAATATCTTTATTAATTGTTAAAGTTAAATTCATCCCATCTTGTGGTTCTTCATATACCTCACTTAACTCCAACTTATTTCCTTTTGCATCACTAAAATACTTAATTGCCCCATCTTTACCAGTTAAATATTTATCATACATTAATTCCAAACCACTTAATCCTTGATTATCAATTCCCACATAACCCAACGTATGCGACATATAAGTATCAAACGGATAATAACGCTGCGACTCTTTAACTAAATAAACCCCATCTAATTTTAAATTACGAATCTTATCCGCCACTTCATAAGAAAGTCTCCTACCTTCAGGATGCACTCTTTCAATCGATGTTTGTTTACTAACATGAGCATACATATCATCATAACTAACTTCTAATATTTCAGCTAATTTTTTAGCTGTACTTTCTTTATCTTTTATTTGATTAGGAATAACCACTAAAGAAGTGGTTGTAATATTATCCGCTAACACTTCTCCATTCGTATCATAAATAAGGCCTCTATCAGCTTTAACTGGTAAATTACGGCTCCACAAATTAGAAGCATAATCATTTAATTTATCATAATCAATAACTTGAATATAAAATACTTTAGCCACAATTAAAATAAATAAAAAAATAATTACAATTAAGACAATTTTCATTCTACTATGGATATTTTTAAAAAACACTAGTCCATCACCAGTTAATTATATGTTCAAAGGGCAAACTTCTTGACAATCCTATGATGAAAAAAATATAAATTATTATTCCATATGTATATCATTCCCATATTGCTATTTTGACATTACCACACAAAAAAACATCGCAGGATTTTATTCGTTCTATGTAACCCACGATTGCTTATCTTAAAAGTAAATAACAGATTAGTTTCAATTGTTTCATTAATCATTATTATTTTATTTCATTTTAAACTACAACCGGTACAATAATTTCACTAATTACTTTAATCGCATTTATTGTATCAACAAATTCTATATTTTTTGCATATTCATAGTTATTTTGATAATTATTCCACAATGATTTTAGTCTTGAATCACCACTGATTAATTCTATATATTTACTTGCATTATCAATATAATCTAGTTTTTCACGGGATTTAAAAGTATTAATAATGGCTTTTCTTAAAGTTTCTTTATTAATGTCATTCCATTTTAAATGAACAAACATATATAAATCATAGTAGTCTTTCATTCTAGTATTATCAATATTTCTACTAATTATTGATTCAAGCTTTTCAGCAATGATTGTTTCATAATTATAAGTCATAATATTAATGGTTTCATCATCAAATAAGGTACTATATTTAAATTCGACTTCTTTATAAGTGATAACATCTCCAGTGGTTATGTTAATCATTAAATTAGTTTTTAATCCATCAAATTCTGCTTTTAAATTAACTTCAAATCCTGAATATAATTCTTCTTCTCTGATATCTTTAATATTTTCTATTTCAAGTTTAACATTATCTTCTACATCAATATTTATAATTTCAGTAATAACTCCAGTAATAGTTTCTCTATCTAGTGGCAATCCTTTTATAGTAGTATCTAAATCCATAGTGCTTCTTAAATTAACACCAAAAATAGATGATAATAATAGTCCACCTTTAATTATAAATTTATCTTTATACTTAGATTTTGATATTCTTTTTAATAAAGCTTCAAACATAAAGTTTTGAATTAAATATTTATTAGGTATGTTAGTTTTCTTGGATAAATTAGATGCTTTGGCTTTTAGACTATCTCTATTTTTGATCATCCAAACACCTCGAAAGTATCTCTTACTTTATTATAAATATTCATCTTTTTGGCATATTCATATAGTTTTAAAGTATTTTTCTTTTTACTATAAAAGTACTCTCTGATAGCCTTATTATAAATCTCAGCATCTATTTTCTTTTTATTTTTAATAATATCACAAATTGTTTTATCTAAATCATAAACTCTAATAATATTTCCCGAATCAAGTTTATAGTTAATTACTCCTAGCTCTAATAATTCTCTTTTTGTATAAAACAAATTAACATCATCTTCCTTTTGAAGAGAGCCATTATAACCATTATTAATAGTAATATCATATTTAATAGGAATTCTATTAGAAAAACCGTGCAAATATAAAGCAGTTGTATTTGAATAGATAGCATTCTTACTTTTACTTTGCAAAATCACAAACTCATCTACTAGTTCGTTTTTCTTAATGTATACCCCACGACTTACTCTTTCTATTTTGTCTTCTTTAATAAGTTTAGTTAAATAAAATCTTGGAATATTATTATCATTAACATCCTTAGTAGTCAAATAACCATTTTTAAATAATTTTAGAATTTTGTTTTCATATTCCATAGCATCATTTCCTTTCACGATTAAATTATATCATATTTAATCGTGATTGAAAATATATTTAATAAAAAAATTTATCCTTAAATTTTTTCAAAGAAAAAGGTGCTTATCTAGCACCATTTTTAGCTAATTTTCTAGTAGCTACTACAGCAGCACCTAATCCTAAAACAGCTAAAGCAACGTATAATAGAACATTATCAGCAGTTTCAGGGTTTGCCACTTCATCAGTAGCAGGTTCTTCTGGAGTAGTTGTTGGTTCATCAGTAGTTGGTTCTTCTGGAGTAGTTGTTTCTTCATTAGTAACGTTTACTTCAGTATTTGCTACATCATTAGAAGTAGCTACAACGTTACCTTCATTATCAGTAAGAGTAAATACACCATCAGCATAAGTAAATTGGTATGGTGCATTAGCAGTAGTTTCTACATTAACCGCTTGTACATTATCTTCTGGAGCAACATATAATTTGTCACCCTTAGTTTGTTTAGTAAAGTCAATTGTACCATCAATAATTAATGACGGTGTACCAGTAGCATGATCACCTAAGCCAAATTCGATACCATAATTATTGTCCCATAAAGTTAAATCTTTGACAATGATAGTTCCACCACCATTAACTAAAGCAGCACCAAAATTAGAATTTTGAATACGAACACCATCTAATACTACAGTTCCACCATTATAGGCTTGAACACCATATTTTGGTGAATTACTAAGTACAATATCTTTCAAAGTTAGTGTAACACCTGGGTGTGCAGTAAGAATAGATTTATTACCGCCACCTCCAGCATAATTAGCTATAATACCGAATTGTCCACCACCATCGATTGTCACATCTCTTTGGACATCGATTGGTGCAGTTGTTGTAATATCAGTACCTAATATAATTTCTGTCTCTGTACCGGCTAAAGCATCAGTTAATCCTTGTTCATCCATAACAATTGTTTGAGCTTCTGGATGCATAACTGGCATAAGCATCACGCAGAAAACGATTACTCCAAGCATACCCTTGATTTTTGATTTCACTTTTCTCATCCTTTCTTTCTATAATAAGATCATCTACGTTGTAATCTTGTCTGTACCTATAGTATAACACATAACTTTCACATTATACAATAAATTCATTGACATTTTTTTATTTTACCATTATTTACATTCAATTTCATCCATGCTATAATTAAACAGTA
>CALVRF010000082.1 GCA_944358495.1 uncultured Bacilli bacterium | reverse complement strand
AAAAAAAGAGCCTAAGCTCTAATCATGATAAAAGGCTAAATACACCTCATAAGCATTATAAATATCAAACTTACTCGTAACTTCATATGGAGCATGCATTGAAAGAACTGGCACCCCGCAATCTAAGACATCGACGCCTTTATTAGCTAAAATATAAGCAATCGTTCCGCCGCCACCTTCATCGACCTTACCCATATCGGCCATTTGATAAGCTAAATTATTCTTCTCTAATATACCCCTAATATGACCAACAAATTCCGCACTAGCGTCACTAGCACCACTCTTACCGCGACTACCCGTATATTTACATAAAGCAATACCTTGACCTAAATAAGCCGCATTATGACTATCATCCACATCTGGATAATTTGGATCAGCCGCCGAAGTAACATCGCTAGAAAGCATCTTAGAATGACATAAGGTTTTCTCCAAGACATTATGGCCATTCTGACCAGTTTTATCTAACAAAGAAGCAATAAATACTTCAAAGTTTTGCGAATACATACCAGTGTTACCAACACTACCAATTTCTTCTTTATCGGCTAGCAAAGCCACAGCTGTTTTTCTAGGACAATCTAAATTAACTAAAGCCATTAAAGTCGTATAAGCGCAAGAACGATCATCTTGTCCATAGGCGGCCACCATACTCTTATCAAAGCCTAAACTACGTGCTGGAAAAGCTGGAACAATTTCAATCTCAGCACTTGTAAAATCTTTTTCCACAATGCCATATTTTTCGTGAAGTAAATTCATAATATTAAGTTTAATTTTCTCATCAACTTTTTCATCTTCATAAGGTATACTACCCACTAAGATGTTCAAATCTTCACCAGCAATTCCTTCACCCAAAGTTTTCTTTTCTTGCTTATAAGCTAAGTGTGGTAATAAATCAGTAATTGTAAAAATTGGATCATCCTCATTTTCTCCAATACAAACATCAATAACTTCACCATCAACCTTGACAATTACCCCACGCATACTAAGTGGGATCGTCGTCCATTGATATTTTTTAATACCACCATAATAATGTGTTTTTAATAAAGCTAGCCCGCCAGCTTCATATAATGGATTCGGCTTTAAATCCAAACGTGGTGAATCAATGTGTGCACCCACTAAGTTAAGTCCTTCTTCTAACATATCCTCACCAATAACCGCCGCATAAACAGCTTTTTTACGGTTAATATAATAAACTTTATCACCAGGACTTAAAGTACTTGCCTCTCCAAGATTAACAAAGCCATGTTCTTCTAAAATCTTTTTTGCATATAAAGCACATTCTCTTTCAGTCTTACACTTATTTAAAAAACTAATATAACCTTCATTAAATTTCAAAACTTTATCCTTAACATCACTAGCTAACTTTTCCCAGCCAGTTTTTTTACTAACAAATAATTTTTCTTTTAGTTCTTGACCTTTTGTTTTTTCCATTTTATTCGCTCCATTCTAACCATATTATGGACCAAAGTTAATAATTTAAACCATTATTTTCAATTAAATGAACATTATCTAATAATACCCCAGTTCCTTCAACCACACAAGTAAGCGGACTTTCCGCTACAAATACTGGAACCTTAAGTTCATGAGCTAATAACTGGTCAAAACCATTTAACAAAGCTCCACCACCAGTAACCACAATTCCCTTATCAACAATATCCGCTGATAATTCCGGCGGTGTTTGTTCTAAAACCGCTTTAGCCGTATTAATAATTGTATAAACACTTTCTCTTAAAGCTTCTTCAACTTCATCAGACGTAACAGTTACTGTATGTGGTAAACCTGTAACTAAATCACGACCACGAACTTCCATTTTTTCATTTAAAGAACCCGGAAAAACAGTACCAATCGTAAATTTAATATCTTCAGCCGTACGGTCACCAATTAATAATTTATACTTATCTTTAATGTATTTCATAATATCATTATCAAAAACATTTCCCGCAATCTTAATTGAAGAAGAAGTTACAATTCCACCTAAAGACAAAATGGCAATATCCGTCGTACCACCACCGATATCGATAACCATATTACCACTAGGTTTAGAAATATCCATACCCGCACCAATGGCTGCAACCTTTGGTTCTTCTTCGATATAGACTTTTCTTGCTCCCGTTCTTTCAGCGGCTTCTTTAATCGCATTTTTTTCAACTTGTGTAATGTTAGAAGGACAACAAATTAAAATACGTGGCCTTGCAAAAAAACTACGTCCATTTACTTTCCTGATAAAATGATTAAGCATAATTTCCGTAATTTCAAAATCGGCAATAACTCCATCTTTCATTGGTCTAATAGCTTTAACCCTTCCTGGTGTTCTTCCAAGCATTTCACGAGCTTCCGTTCCTACCGCAAGCGGTCTTTTAGTTTCAGCATCAATAGCTACAACACTAGGCTCATTTAAAACAATTCCTTGACCTTTAATATAAATTAATACGTTAGCAGTTCCTAAATCTATTCCAATATCTTTTGAAAACATATCTATCACCTTTTTCTCTCCTAATATTATATCACATCGTTCCTACTTTTAATAGATTAATGAAGCATTTTTAAATACTTTTTTTTCGTCGATTCTCCGCCCTTAATATGTCTTATATCCATATGATATTTTAATATTTTTTGAATTTCCACATATAAATCATGATCAATTTTCATAAGCCTTTCCTTTAAATCTTTATGAACCGTACTCTTAGACACTTTAAACACTTTAGCAATCTCTCTTAAAGTATTCCCCGTTTTTTTCATATAATACGCTTCATCAATAACTCTTTTTGTAATATCATTTCCCAAAATTATCGCCTCTCTAATTTAAGTATATAAATCTAGGAAAACAATTAGACCAAAAAAACTATACATAAAAGGCTTAAAAAAGTATTTTTTCTAAACTCTATCTTCAGTAAATCTAGCAAACAAATTTTCTTAGATAAAAGGCAATAAAAAACTAGAAGTAATTAAATACCTTCTAATTCTTTTTATAATTTAAATATTTAATGCTGCCAATAATTCCTATTACCGATAAAATAAACAGTATAATATAAATCATAATATTATCACTTGTTTTAGGATTACTAACATTCTCATTAATTAAATCGCTATTTTCTTGATTAGTATTTTCTGGTTCATTAGTAGCAATATCTTCCCCAATATATTTTGCATTAATAACAAAACCATCAGTAGTATCCCCAGTCACTTCAAACTCATAGTCATCAGTGTTTTCAATTTTTAAACTATATTCACTCGGCACGATATTCGTATCATAGTTTACATATAAATCGGTTAAAACTTTATTCCAGTCATCACCTTTAGTCACTTCAATTGTTTGTTCTTTGGTTTTATGATTATATAGTTCTAAAATAAGCGCAGTAGGACGTTTTTTATTTTTATCATTATTATCTAACCAGTTAATTAAAATACTAGAATCATTAAGACGATATGGTTCGTGTGTAATATAAACATCAATATTACCTTTTTCATCTACTTCCACATTGTATTCATAATCCTTACTAAATCTATCAACAATTTTATACTCAAACTTTGTTTCCTCTTCCCAAATTGGAACGCCATCAGGTCCAACAGGATATAGATAAAGAATTTTAATAACTTCCTGGCAAGTATTTTCATCAATATATTTCTCTTCATCTCTACCACAAGTTAAACGCATAATTTCAACGCGATCATTATTAATTGGAGCCATTTCTAAGGCAAAAGCTCGGTCATTATCACGACCACCGCCATCGTCCCAGTGTTCAGTATAAGTAATATACTTTTCAAAGTCGGTAATATAATACATATTTATTTGAGTTTGTCCATCACCAATCGCCCCACCTGATGAATATTGTTTACGATAACCTTGAACCTCATCATTATCCCAAACTATAAATTTAGAAAAATCATATTCCCCTAAAAAGCTGACATCAAAGGTCCAAGTCGTAGTCGTTGGTGTCTCTTCTACAACCGCATCTTTGGCATAAAAAGTTTTAGTCACAGTATCGTCTGTATATTCGTCAAGAAATTCATAAGTTATAGAATCTGGTCTAGTATTAAATTTATTACCATAATCAATCCAGTTAATAACAAGTTTTCCCGAAATGTTATAAGATGGTTCGGCCTTTACCATTTCAAGTCTTATAACAAGTAATGACAATAAAACAATAAAAACAAATAATATTTTTCTCACATTTTCCCTCCTCAGCTCTATTGTATCACATAATTTTCACATTATAAATAGTTTTATTAGAAT
>CALVRF010000081.1 GCA_944358495.1 uncultured Bacilli bacterium | reverse complement strand
ATAAAAGTATACTGACTACTTGGAGAAATGCTAACACCATCAACTGTTATTTCGCTCAATAAAATGTTTTGTAAGCTCTTCGAAAGGTTAAGCTCATCACCAGATTTTAATAAACTAATCTTATCCTTAGTTGTTATAATTTCACCATTATAAGTACTTTCTGGTAAAATAATTTCTAAAATGCTATCTGACAACTTACTCAAACCATCAATATTTCCAGTTTGTAATTCAGTTAAAGTCTTAGTAAAGTTTTCTTTTTCTCCATCTGGAATATCTAAATTCATGACTTTAACAATATTTGCTTCCGACAAATCAAAAGCTAAAATTTCTGGCATTTTTTCTGCCAAAACATCTTCGCTAAACGTTTTTGAAATTTCTTCAGACAAAGTTTCTAAATTATCAGTTTTGACTACTAACCCCTTTGATATTTCATCCGTTAAATCAGATAGCTTATTAGGCGCTAGAATAGAGATAATTGAACCTAATATAGCCAAAATAAAGGCAGTGATAATTAAAATTTTATAAATATTTAATTCGTGAAACAAGCGCTTTAAAGATCCTTTAAAATCTTTAGCTGTTTCTGCCACTCTAGGGCCTCCTTGCCTACCCATCGGAGGTTGGGGCTTATTTTCTTCATTATGCATTTTCTAATTCCTCCTTTGATAATTGTGATAGAGCAATTTCTTTATAAACATCGCAAGTTTTTAATAATTCTTTATGGGTACCCATGCCCACGCATTTACCACTATCCAACACAACAATTTTGTCAGCATTCATAATTGTGCCAATTCTTTGAGCAACAATTAAAATAGTAGCATCTTTGGTATATTCTCTTAATTCTTTTCTTAAAATTGCATCAGTTTTATAATCTAAAGCCGAAAAAGAATCATCAAATATATATATTTCTGGCTCCCTAGCAATAGCTCTAGCAATCGATAAACGTTGTTTTTGCCCACCAGATACATTAGTACCACCTTGGGCAATATGCGTTTCATATTTATCATCCATTTTTTCGATAAATTCTATGGCTTGTGCTACTTTAGCCGCATCTTTAATCTTTTTCTCGCTAATATTTCCCTTACCATTTTCGCCATAAGCAATGTTGTAATTAACTGTACCATTAAACATAACCGCTTTTTGCGGAACATAACCTAATCGATTATTTAAAGCCTGCGGTGCATAATCTTTTACATTAATACCGTCAACTAAAACTTCACCTTCAGTAGCATCATAAAATCTTGGAACTAAATTAATAAGAGTACTCTTACCCGAACCAGTAGAGCCAATAAAAGCCACTGTTTCTCCTTTATTAGCTTTAAATGAAATGTTTTCTAATAAATATTCATCCGCATCAGCATATTTAAAATACACATTTCTAAATTCAACCGTCCCTTTTTCTTTGGTTTCACCATCAAAAGTTCCGGGAACTATCATGTTTTTCGTATCTAAAACTTCATTAATACGTTTAGCTGATACACTAGCTCTTGGTAAAATCATAAATATCATAGCTAACATCAAGAAAGACATAATTACTTGCATCGCATAAGAACTAAAGACAATCATGTTACCAAAAATAGTAATTTTATCGGCCATTCCAGCTTCTTCAATTAAGTAAGCACCAACAAAGTAAATTGCTAAAGTTAAGCCATACATAATTAAATACATAATTGGCATCATAATAGCAAATTTCTTTTGGTTAAATAGTTGTAAATTAGTCAAATCATTATTTACTTTAGCAAACTTATTCTCTTGATATTTTTCAGCATTAAAGGCTCTGACCACTCGAATACCTGTTAAGTTTTCTCTAGTAACTCTATTGATTCTATCGGTTAATTTTTGTACTAGTTTAAACCTTGGTACGACAATAATCATTAATACCAAAATAACCCCTAATAAAATAACCACTGCTACTCCTGTAATTGCACTCCATTGCCAGCTTTTATCTAAAATCTTTGTAATTGCCCAAACAGCCGTAATAGGAGCCTTAATAAGTAGCTGCATCCCTAAAGCAATTAACATTTCGACCTGAGTTACATCATTAGTAGTTCGAGTAATCAAACTACTAGTTTCAAATTGTTTGACTTCTTCAGTGTCTAAATCTTCAACTTTATGAAAAATTTTCTTACGAACTTTCATCGAGAAAGTGGCGGCCAGCTTAGCCGCAAAATAGCCAGTAACTACTGCAAAAGCTAAACTACCGAAAGCACATAAAAGCATATAAACACCATTTAAAATGATATCTTGCATATGACTGCCTTCAGTTTGTACTAAAGTCGTAATTTCTGCCATATAGTCCGGTAATTTTAAATCGAGCCATACCTGGCCAACAATAAAAATTACACAAATTAAAATATATAGAAAATCTTTTTTATCAAAAACTTTTAATAATTTTAACATATTGTCTTCCTTTCCACTAATTATTATTATATTCAATATTTTCTTTCATTTGTCCAATTACTTTTCTAAAAACTTCTATTTCTTCATTGGTTAATCCTTCAACCATTATTTGTTCCATTTGCTTTATTTTAGCAAAATGACCTTCAAAAGACGAAATGACTTTGGGATTTAAAATTATTTTTTTGCTGCGGGTATCATTTTCATCAACTAATCTTTCAATTAAATGATTTTTCTCCATAGTTTGTAAAACACCAGAAACCGTTGCTCTTCTTAATTGTAAAACATTTTCTAAATCACGTTGATAAATATCCGTATTTGCATGTTTTAAAATATAAGCAACTATTTGCATTTGCGTTGGTGTTGGTACTTTTTTACCTTCAGACATTTTTGTATGCCCCATAATATACCTAAAAATTTCCTGTTCTAAAGCTTTAATTTCAAAAAGCAAACTATCTGCTTTCATGATTCACCACTTCCCATCGTCTTATCCATTTTAGTACACAGAAAAATAATTGTCAACACCCTAACAATCTTTATTTGAACTTCTTAACAAAAATCGTAAATCACTTACATAAATAAACAAGTTATGGTATAGTCTATTTAAGGAAGAACCTCGTCTTGAGGTGCCTGCCCGTTTTTTGAGCAAGCACAGCTTACTTTATGTAACTGTGCTTTTTATATTTAACTAACCTTAAAAGTATAATTAAAAATAATAAGATAATCATGAGCCTAAACATTTCATGTATGTCTTTTTTCTCATAATTATCCCTCCTCCCTGCAGTACTTTTGTTTTACCAAAACCCCCGCAAAGTAGGCAGGCACAGAAGACGCATTTAGCTCCTCATTAATATCATACGATAAAGAAAAACCTAATTCCTGCAAAACAGCTAAAAATAGAAAAAATCCTTCTAAAATTTTCAGAAGGACTTTAAAATCTTTTTTAATTTTAATTATTTATTTTATGATGAATAGGTCTAGTATCTTTAGTTATTCTAGCAAAAGTATAGCCATGTTCCTTACCATACTTGATAATTTGCGGTAATGCCTGAACTGTTGACAATTTAGTCCCTGCATCATGCATTAAAACTATATTAGTATCGTAATTTAAATGAGTTACAACATTATTATAAATTGCATCTTTATTTAATTTACCAGATGCATCACCCGAATCGATATTCCAATCAAAATAATAATAACTTTTACTATTTATCTTATTAACAATATTGGTCATAATTCCCTTGCTATATTTTTTGCTTACCATATTAGAAGACCCACCAGGAAAACGCACAATTCTTGGGCTAACTCCAGTTAAATTATAAATTTTGTTTTTAACAATTTTTAAATCATTAAAATAATTATCTAAACTACTATAAATTTCATTATATTTATGTGTATTAGTATGCATAGCAATTGTATGACCATCCACATAAGCTCTTTTAACAACTTCTTTATATTTATCTACGTTAGTACCAACAATAAAAAAGGTAGCAGCTACTTTTTCTTGTTTTAAAATATCTAATATTTCCATAGTTAAATAGCTTGGGCCATCATCAAAAGTTAAATAAATAGTTTTATTAGAAACTACTGATTCTACAAGGTTTTTTCTTTCTAATTGTTTTGCTTGGGGGCTGGGTAATATAGTAGTCTTAGCATCGAAAACTTTAGGAATGGGGCCAGCATTAGTAATCTCAGTTTCTTTATGAAAACTAACAATGATAAAAAATACAACTAAAAGCATAGTAAAAACAACTGTAATTATTTTTAAAGCATGATTCATACTACCAATCCCCCACTAATTTTAAACACTTTGAAAAAGTTTTTTTTCGGCTTCTATTAATGAATACTTACAACCGCAATAGTTTTGACGATAAAGATTATATT
>CALVRF010000080.1 GCA_944358495.1 uncultured Bacilli bacterium | reverse complement strand
ATTCTACCATCTCCATTTCTTTAATTAAAAAATCTAGTGTGTTTTTTTAATTTACACACTAGATTATACACTCTCTTGGAAAAGTGAAGACGCTTTTCTGTCGCCGTCCCTCTTCAACAACAACTTCGTGGCTAACGAGTTCAACGTCAACTCGACTGGCGAGTTGAATGAATGGGGTAATACTTGGAATGGGTACGGCGTCCGCCCAGTTATCAATATTGATCCAAGCCAAGTAACATTTACTGGTTCTGGTACAATGCAAGACCCATATGTAATAGCTTAATATCAAATAATAAAAAACTAACAAAACACTTATAAAATGTTCTTGTTAGTTTTGTTTTATTATTTAAAAATATGGCTTTTTTATAAGTTTTCATGTATAATTATTAATGGTGATAATATGTTTGAAAGTTTAGGAGATAGACTCCAAAATGCCATAAATAAAATAAAAGGCTACGGCAAAATAACTGAAGATAATATTAGTGAAGTAACTAGAGAAATAAGACTCGCTTTACTAGAAGCCGATGTTAATTATAAAGTTGTTAAAGAATTTATCAATAATGTTAAAGAAAAAGCTTTAGGTGAAGAAGTTAATAAAAGTTTAAAACCTGGCGAAGCTTTTGTTAAAATTGTCAAAGATGAACTAGTTGATTTATTAGGTAAAGAAGATGAACCATTAATTGTAATAAAACCCATGACTATCCTAATGATGGCCGGACTTCAAGGTAGTGGTAAAACAACGACAGTTGGAAAACTGGCTCTTCATTTAAGAAAAAAACTGGGCTTAAAACCATTAATGGTGGCCTGTGATGTTTATAGACCAGCGGCTATTGACCAACTAAAACAATTAGGTAAAGAACTCAATATTGAAGTGTATAGTGAAGGCAAAGGGAACCCTGTTGAAATAGCTAAACATGCTGTAGAGTATGCGAAAGCAAAAGGTTATAATTATGTTTTAATCGATACTGCCGGTAGATTACACATCGATGAAGAATTAATGAATGAATTAAAAAATATTGATGAAGCTGTTCATCCTAATGAAATTTTATTAGTAGTCGATAGTATGACTGGTCAAGATGCCGTTAATGTTATCAATGGTTTTAATGAAGCTCTGCCGCTTACCGGGGCCATACTTACCAAGTTAGATGGTGATACTAAAGGTGGAGCCGCCTTATCAATAAGACACTTAACTAATATTCCAATTAAATTTATCGGTGTTTCTGAAAAAATGGACGGATTAGAAAAATTCCATCCAGAAAGAATGGCTAACCGTATCTTAGATATGGGTGACCTAATGAGCATGGTCGAAAAAGCCGAGGGCTTATTAGATGACGAAGAGGCCTTAAAAACTGCTGAAAAAATGCAAAAGGGTAAATTTGATTTAGAAGATTTCTTAGTTCAATTAAATCAAATTAAAAAACTAGGACCCCTAGAAAATATTTTAAAAATGCTTCCAGGTGCTAAAAAAATGGGCTTAAACAATGTCAATATTGACCCGAAACAAATGGCTCATGTTGAGGCTATTATTCTTTCTATGACCCCAAAAGAAAGAAAAAATCCCGATATTTTAAAAGCTAGTAGAAAAAAAAGAATTGCCGAGGGTAGTGGAAGAAGTGTCGAAGAAGTCAATAGACTCTTAAAGCAATTTGAACAAATGAAAGTAATGATGAAAAGATTAAAAAATGGTAATTTTAAAATGCCATTCTAAAAGAGCTTTATTAATAAAAGCTCTTTTTATATATGATTTGTAGCTAGTTTACCCACCATTTGTTTTACTTTACGGCCTTTGGATAATGTATATACACTACTACCAATCATATGCTTTTGTACAATGGAAACCTCTTCATCGTCTGTAGTTGGAATATTGATATACTTTTTTTGAATTAATGTAGGAATGATTTTATCATGATCACATTCATATTCCGTATAATACTTATATGCCTCTAATAGCAAATCAACATCAGTATCAATATTTAACGAATTTAAATCAATAGATAAATCATCTAAATGAATAGTGGCCATTTCTTTTTGGCCAGAGACTCCTCGAATGAGCGAACTAAGTCCAGTAGCTAAAACAATGGAATAAATAGCATAAAATGGTAGAGAAACGAGCCACCTTTGAAAGTCTATGCTATTCATCGCCACACCGTTAAGCACACTAAAAAAACTATAACAAACTGCCACCGTCGCACTTACGATTTTACATTCACGTTTTAAACTAAATCCATATTTCGCTTCCGCAATCTTTTCCATCAAGTCGTAATTAATAACAATTTTCATGAAAAATCACTCTTTCTAAAAGATAAACAATATTATATTTTATTAAAAATTAATTGTCAATTTATTTAAATACTTTAGATATAAAAGTAAATAAACTGTGATATAATTTTATATAAAGGTGTTAATAATAAAATATTATATAGAATAGGGAGAGTGAATAAATGACTGATTTAGAAATTGCTAATAAATGTCAAAAAGAAGATATTAAAGAAATAGCCCAAAAGTTAAATATTAATCCTGATGAGCTTATTTGCTATGGTAATGATAAAGCTAAAATTAAAATAAATCCTACTAATGAAAATGGCAAACTAATATTAGTTACCGCTATTAATCCTACGCCATATGGTGAAGGAAAAACTACAGTTAGTATCGGTTTGGCCGATGCTTTACATGAATTAAAAGAAAAAGTACTTGTTTGTTTAAGACAGCCATCAATGGGACCTGTTTTCGGCTTAAAAGGTGGAGCTACTGGTGGCGGCTATTCACAGGTAGTTCCCATGGATGAAATCAACCTTCATTTTACCGGAGATTTTCATGCTATAACTACCGCTAATAATTTATTATGTGCCGCTATTGATAATCACATTTATCAAGGTAATAAATTAAAGATTAAAAAAGTCACCTTTAATCGCAGCTTAGATGTCAATGATAGGGCCTTAAGACAAATAACTATCAATGAAAATTATAATTCTAGAACGGAAAGTTTTAATATTACTGCCGCTAGTGAAATTATGGCTTTATTTTGTTTAGCTACATCACTAGATAATTTAAAACATCGCTTGGGTAATATCATTATTGGTTATAATGAAGAAAATAAACCCGTATTTGCCAAAGAATTAAAGATTGAAGGGGCTTTAACTGTAATTTTGAAAGATGCGTTCATGCCAAATTTAGTTCAAACCTTAGAACACACTCCAGCTATTATTCATGGAGGACCTTTTGCTAATATCGCACATGGTTGTAATAGCGTAGTCGCTACTAGGTTATCTTTAAGTTTAGCTGATTATGTTATAACAGAAGCTGGTTTTGGAGCTGACTTGGGTGCTGAAAAATTTTTAGACATAAAATGCAAAAATAACAATCTAAATCCTGATGCCATTGTTTTAGTAACCACGATAAAAGCTTTAAAATATAATGGAGAAGGTGATGGTGAACTTCAAAAACTAAGCACTGGTTTATCTAATTTAGAAGTTCATATTGATAACTTAAAACAATATAAGGTTCCAATTATCGTATGTATTAATAAATATCAAGACAATATCGATGAAGAAATCAATATTGTAAAAGCTTTTTGCCAGAAGAAAAATGTTCCAGTAGAACTTAGTACGGCTTATATAGATGGAGGGAAAGGGGCCATAAATTTAGCTAAAACTGTAATTAAACTCTGCGATGAGAAAAGTAATTTTACACCTCTTTATCAAGATAATCAAAGTATAAAAGAAAAAATAGAAATCATTGCCACAAAAATATATCATGCCAAAGATGTAGAGTATACTGAAGAAGCTTTAGAAAAAATAAATAAAATTGCAAGCTGGAATTTAGATAAATTACCAATTTGTATTGCTAAAACGCAGTACTCCATATCGGATGATCCTAAAAAACTAGGTTATCCTAAAGACTTTAAAATAATGGTCAAAGATGTTAGATTATATAATGGTGCTGGGTTCATTACTGTTTTGTTAGGGAATATTATGACCATGCCTGGCTTACCCAAAACTCCAAATTATGAACAAATAGATGTTGTAGATAATAAAGTAACGGGAATATTTTAAATTATTCATGACATATAACATATTCATAAATATTTAACCCTCATATGATATGTTAGATAGGGGGAAACAGAATGTTTAGAAAAAATTGTTGTATGTTTGGTGGTAGAATGCCAATGCCTATGGAAAATAATGATTGTTGTGAAAGACCGCAGTGTCCAATCGTTGAACCAACTATTAATAAATGTATAGAAAGAGAATTCTGCCATGAGGTTCAGCATGTATGTCCTATTCATACACATG
>CALVRF010000079.1 GCA_944358495.1 uncultured Bacilli bacterium | reverse complement strand
AAAGAAAAAATAGAAAATACAAACTAATATATAAGATACTATAAAAATTTAAAACTTTTGTGTGTTATAGTTTTAACTCCAGCACTAAATAAGAGTTTCAAATTTCAAAGTGATTGGCCATATAATAACTCCCAAACATATCTTCTTCAAACTTTACTAAGTGATATTCAAAATGATAATAAACGCGAGTTTAAAGCCACTAATAGCAATTATATTTTTACAACTACTGTCAACTATCCCAACAATAGCGATTTAGTCAATCAAAAAATTTATTTTGACAAAAAAATGAATCCAACTAAAGTTGAAGTTATGAATGAAGATGGAGATGTTTTGATTAAAATGACTTTTAAAAAAGTAAATTTAGATAAAACGTTCAAAGATAATTACTTTTCTTTAGAAAAAAATATGGAAGTCGCTAAAACAGAAGATGAAACAAAAACTGTTAGTACCATTGAATCCGATATCTATCCGATGTATATTCCAGAAAACACTAAACTTGCTAGCAAAGACACCGTTGATTTAGACGATGGTCAAAGAGTTATTATGACTTATGAAGGTGCCACACCCTTTATGTTCGTTCAACAAACTGCATCTGTATCCGATGAGTTAGCTATTGTTTCTGTTTATGGCGAACCATATCAATTGGCTACTAGTGTTGCTGCTGTATCAGATAATATGATTTCTTGGGTATCTAATGGCATCGAATATTATGTAGTTGCTGATAATATGAGCCAATCTGATTTGATGAATGTCGCCAATTCTGTTGCTAGCATGCCGGTTAGTAAATAAACTTTAAAAAATAAAATAAATATGATATAATGGTAGTCGGGTGATATAATGAGCAAAAATAAAAAACAGACTACCAAGCAAAAAAAGAAAGAAATCACAAAAACTAAAAATAACGACAGCAATTCTCCAAAAGAGAACAAAGTGAATAAAAGAGGTAAAAAGATAGAAGAAAAGAAAATGCATGAGTCAGTGCAAAGCAAAAAAAACACCACTGCTGATACAAAAACGCAAATAAAGGAAGACAAAAAAGTGAAAGAACCCCACCATGAACTATTAAATAGCCATTCAAGTGGTTCTAGTAATGAGATCTCCAAGTTAGTTAAAATTGTTTTAATTGTTACTGGTATTATGATAATTTTCTATGGCATTACTTTGATAGCTACTAATCAAGCTGATAACGTAAATGATGAAAATCAAAGTGACGAAGACAACGCTGCTACCGAAATTCAATACGAAAACATCATGATTGGGACGATCTTAAATCATAGTGGCACTTATTATGTTTTAATTGAACAAGAAGGCGATAACCGCGTAGCCGAGTATGAATCAATCATTACAACAATTGAATCTAGCGAAGATGCGCCAGCCATTTATAAAGCCAATCTAACAGACTCTTTCAATAAAGTGTATTTAGGTAAAGAGCAAAATTATTATGTTGATAATATTGCTGACTTTAGAGTAACTGGAACAGTCTTAGTTACCGTAGTTGATGGTAAAATTGATTCAGTCAAAGATAGTTATGACGACATCAAAAATCAATTGAACGATTTGGTTTAGTATATATAATGAAGATGCATATTATTAATATGTGTCTTTTTTTTAAAAATATTTTAAATATTGTGAAAAGTTTTAGTATCTATGTTATACTAATATAGTAAGAAAAGAGTCGTAACAAAGGATGATAATATGTCAAATAAAACCGAATTGAAAACTATTGAAAAACTAAAAAAATTAAATGCGGTCATTGGAGAAACTGAAAATTCAACGTCAGTCAATTCCGAACGTGAAACATCAAGGCCAGAAAACAAAGGGCAAGAAAAATCAAAATTTTTTCACGATACTAATAACACTTTCAAAACCAGTGAAGTTGTAGTCATCGTTATTATTACTATTATAATCAGCTTAGCCATGGGCGGAATTTTTGTATATAAATTATTTGGAGTATATAGTGGCCATAAAGTAGAAAGTGAGTTGCAAGATTTTATTGATAATTATCAATATATTATCGACAATTATAATGGTGAAATTGATAAAGAAGAAATGCTAGATGCTGCCTTAGAAGGAATGCTTGGCACTTTAGATAAAAACTCAACATACTTAGATGCTGATTCTACTAGTAATTTTAATATTTATTTGGAAGGTAGCTATGAAGGAATGGGTATAGAAGTATACAATGATGAGGAAGACAATATTGTCATCAATCAAGTCTTTGCGAATAGTTCCGCTGATAAAGCCGGACTTCAAGCTGGCGATATTATTACTAAATTAAATGGAGAAAATGTTAAAGGTTTAACTACTACTAAATTTAAAAACAGACTATCTAAAATAGATGGAGATATAATTATTACCTATCTTCGAGATGACAAAGAACAAAATGCCAAAGTTTCTGTAGATAAAATAAACCTACAATCGGTAACAAGCAAAACCTTTAGTCGAAATGGTCAAAAAGTCGGTTATATATATGTCAGCATTTTTGCTAGCAACACCTATAAACAATTTAAAGATAAATTGGAAGATTTACAAAATGAAAACATTGACTCTTTAATAATTGATTTACGATCTAATTCCGGTGGTTATTTATCAGTGGCGGGTAATATTCTTTCTTTATTTTTAGATTCCAGTCATCCGATTTATCAAATTCAAAAAGATGGTAATAGCGTCAAATATTATTCTGAAGGTAGCAAAACTTTAAAACTTGATATTGCGGTATTAGTTAATAGTGGCAGCGCTTCTGCTTCTGAAATTGTTACATCTGCTTTAAAAGAACAACATGGGGCAACGGTTATTGGACAAACCACTTATGGCAAAGGTACTGTTCAAGAATTACAAAGTCTTCCTAATGGTGATAAATATAAATTAACCACTAAAAATTGGTTAACATCTAAAGGAATATGGGTGGATCAAAAGGGGATTACGCCGGATATTGTAGTTGGTCTTTCTGAAGAATATGCTAAAAACAAAACTGATGCTAATGATAATCAGCTGCAAACTGCTATAGATGAATTAACGAAATAAATGAGAAAGCCATATCAGGACTTTCTTTTTGCTAGAACTAATTTTTTTGACTTTTATGAAAAAAAACAGTTATAATGATATATAGGACGTGATAGTATGGAAAAATTACAAACTGGCGACAGACTACAAATACAATGCTATAAACATAATGGAAAAATTCATCGTTGCTGGGATGAAGCAGTTATCTTAGATATAAAAAAAGATTACATTGTTTTTGGCAATGAAAAAACATTAGTTACAGAAGCTCAAGGTAATACTTGGCGGACTAAGGAACCCGCAGTTATGTATTTTTTTAAAAATAAATGGTATAACATTATTGTACAATTAAAAAAAACAGGCATAACCTATTATTGTAATATTGCTACACCCTTTATTATTGAAGAAGGAACAATTAAATATATTGATTATGATTTAGATCTTCGAATTTTTCCTAATGGCAGCTTTAAAATTTTAGATAAAGAAGAATATAAATACCATCGAAAAAAAATGCATTATTCTCCTAACCTTGATATGGTTATTAAAAATTCACTATCCGAACTTATAACCAGCTATCAAAATCATGCCATTATGTTTGATAATCAAAGAAATTATGTTTACGGAACATTTTATCAAAAATTAAAAGCCAAAAATGTTCATTAAAAGATACATACTGCATATATTATTAAAGAAGGGAAAAGTTTGAAAAACAATCGAAAAGTAGTTGACTTTGTCCTTCTGATTTGTTATAGTGGAAATGTTTTGGCGAGAAAGCAAGAAAAAAATAAAAAAAAACAAAAAAAAGCCTTGACTTTCCCAAATAAAGCTGCTATATTAAATGAGTACTTTTTGAGAGGAGACAAAAAAAATGTCGAATCTTGTCAATTTTTCTAAAATTTTAGAAAAAAGTATTGACTTAAAAAGTTACATTTGATATATTAGTGTTACCGCTGTTAAGTGGTGAGCAATGATCTTTGAAAACTGAGCAAAATGTCAATTCAAATTAGTTAGGACAAATTTTTTAAAACAAAGAAACAAATTAGTTTATTTTTTTTGGAGAGTTTGATCCTGGCTCAGGATGAACGCTGGCGGCATGCCTAAGACATGCAAGTCGTACGAAGCGGCCCAATGAAGATTGCGTGCTTGCACAAAATCGGATTTGGATTCCCGCTTAGTGGCAGACGGGTGAGTAACGCGTGGGTAACCTACCCTGGGGACTGGGATAACTGTTGGAAACGGCAGCTAATACCGGATGATTCATAACTAGAAAACTAGATGTGCTAAAAGGAGCTTCGGCTTCACCTCGGGATGGGCTTGCGTTGTATTAGCTAGTTGGTGAGGTAATGGCTTACCAAGGCAACGATGCATATCCGAGCTGAGAGGCTGATCGGACACATTGGAACTGAGACACGGTCCAAACTCCTACGGGAGGCAGCAGTTAGGAATATTCGTCAATGGGGGAAACCCTGAACGAGCAATGCCGCGTGAGTGATGA
>CALVRF010000078.1 GCA_944358495.1 uncultured Bacilli bacterium | reverse complement strand
ATATCCAATTTCATCAATTATTAATAATTTATATTGAGCTAAATGTTGTAATTGTTTGTCTAATCTGTTTTCTTTTTGAGCTTTATTTAATTTTGTAATTAAATTATGACACGTTATAAAATAAACACTATTTCTATGTTTAGCTGCCTCTATTCCTATGGATGTAGCTAAATGAGTTTTACCAACCCCTGAATTTCCAATAAAGATTACATTTTCTTTATTTTCAATAAATGATAAATTACACAATTCTTTTATTTGATTTTCACTAACCGATGGTTGAAAAGAAAAATCATAATCATCTATAGTCTTTTTAAAAGGGAAATTGGCAGCTTTAATTATTCCTTGAGCAGCGCGATTATTTTTATATGATATTTCTTCAGTTAATAAATAATCAATTGATTCACTTAGCGGTGGTGGATTTTTTGATATTTTATGAATATAATCAGGTAAGATTTCTTTTATTTTTTCTAAATCTAATAAATCTAATTTTTTATTTAATTCTTCAATCATTTTCTTCTCCTTTTTCAATATAAATATTATCTAAACTTTTTAAATTATGTTCTATAAATTCTTTGATTTCTTGATCTGTTTTATAATCAAAACTACTATGTTTTAATATATCTATATAATCTTGTTCTTTGTAATTATATTTAATTTTTTTGTTTTTATTGTAAGAATATATTAAATTTGCGTTATAATATAAGTGGATAACGTTATCCTCATCTAATACAGTAATTTGTTTACCTACATACTGTATTGGCAGTGAATATTTAATTCCTTTATATGTAATCATTGATTCATTTGAAACTTTATATGTTTTTTCTGGGATATAATAGTTTTTCAAAATATCAGTATTAACAGGAATTAAATATTCTTTTTCTTTTTGGAATAAATTATATGGTATATCATTTATAGCTTGTGATTTTTCTTCAAAATTTAATGAATAATTAAGTTTTTTTACAATATCATCTAATTCGTTAATATCTTTAAATTCTTTATCAAAAGCTTTTAAACGATTCATAATTTTAGCTAAAGTTTCAACTTTACCTTTAGTTCTAGGTTTATATGGTAAACAAGTTATGATTTTAAATCCGGCATCCTTAGCATACTGTTCGGCTTTGGAATTTAAAATAACATTTTGAAATGAACTTTTTGTTTGATTAACTATTGTTTTCATGTTATCAAATAATATTTCTTCAGTAGTACCTCCAAAATATTCAAAAGCATGATTCATACATTTAAATAATGTGGATTGTGTTTGATCGAATGTTAATTCAATGTATTTAAACCTTGAATTACCTAATACAATTAAAAATATACTTACAACATATTCGTTTCCATAAATATTTTGTAACTTTAATTTTTCTTTCCAATCTACTTGTGACTGATAACCTTTAATTGTTTCAAATCGTATAGTTAATTCTTTTATTATGTTTTCTTTTTTACTTGAAACATATTTTCTAACTATTCCATATTTACCATCAAAATTATATTTTGTTTTTAATAAGTAATAAATTCCTGTAGCAGGTATATTATTTTCTTCTAATTTAGCATCTATGATTTCTTTAAATTTATCTAATTTTGAAGTGTATATTCTTTTCTTTTTTTCCTTCTTATATTTATCAGGATTCAATCTCCTGTCGATCGTTTCCCAACAACAATTATATTGTCTTGCCAAAGCTGATTTGTTCAATTTCTCACCACCTTTTAATAAATGTTCTATTGTAATATCTTTTCTCATACTTATACCGACTCCTTTTTATTATGAGATAGTATAAGTATATCAAAGTATTGAAAAAAATCTGGTAAATTTTATCAGATTTTAACTTTAACATTTTTATCAGTTTCTATATTAACATTTATACCCCCTGATAACTAAACTATTTTTTTCTTTTTCTTTTAAGTTTCTGATGAACATATTTTACCGACTTTACTAATCCCGTCGTAAATAAACCTTTAATTGTTTGGTCTAAACTATAGCTTTTGTTTTTATTAACTAAAAATTCTCTGATGCCATCTCCAATATTTCCCTGATAGGTTTCTAAAAACTCTTTTAAATCATCAGGTAATTTATCAGTTTTTTCTTTTTTTACTTTAATCTTGCCATCTTTAATATCAAAATGTGAACCATAAGTTTCTTGATAGAAATCAAAACTTCCTTTAACAATATTCATAATCTTATCCGGATTTTCGGCAATTCCCATTCGCGTATCGCCAATATAAGAAAGTCCAGCTAAAATAGAATAAAAATATTCTTCATCATATTCTCCTTCGCCAAGTAATAATGCGGTCACTAATAAACCGGCAAAACGATTATATTCAATCGCTAAATTAATATCTTTTGAAGCTTTAACTACTAAAATCGGTTTTTGCATTCTTCCAGATATATAAAAAGTACTCCAATTTTTCAAATCATCGATAAAATCTTTTTTCTCAATCGTTCCAATTTTATACTCATGGCCCTCGAACGGAATATAAGTCATATATGTAATTCTTCCCCCAGAACGCAACTTATCATTAGATGCATGTTTAAAAAATAACTTGCCCGAAAAAGAATAATCTTTAGGATTTTTCTTAATATTTTCTAAATGCCATTTTTTCAAATTATCAACTACTACGATTAAATCTATTTGTACTTTTCGGTTACCTTGTCCATACTGAGCATTAACCCCAGAACCATAGCCAATAATCGCCTCCGTTTCCGGACGGCTACTCATAAATTTTAAAATATCCTCTTTAACGGCCATGTTCAACCTCCTAAATTAATTCTTTATTATTATAACGTCTCACTAAAAAGAAGCTAATAACTAATCCAATAACCAATATTATACCATAATACCAGTTAATTAATCCATTTTTTACAATTTCAGTAACATCAATATAACCAAATGGCGTAATAAAACTTAAAAAATCTAAGCTTTCATCCATTTGTGAAATCATATTAAGCATATAAAATACCAATGTTACCCCAAACATCAAGCCCATGGCCTGACCTGTCTTTTTCATATAACAAGATACCAATAAAGTTAAAACAAATAAAACCAAATGTACTAAAATTGGTGTCAAAGTAAGTAATAACCACTTATTAAGTTCAAAATCACCACTAAGTTTAAAACCGATTCCCGTCACTATCATAATTAATAAATTAAAAGCAATTATATATAAAGCACCGGCTAAAATCTTACTACCAAGAATCTTATTTCTAGATATCGGCATAGCATATAAAAAATTAATTGTTTTATCACTTTCCTCTTTTAATAAGATATTCGCCCCAAGCATCACAGCAAATAGCCCGCCAATTAAAGTTGTAATCATAAATCCCTCACTCGCATACCAACCAAATACCGTTGAAAGACTTACAACATTAAAATTAAAACCATTAATTATCTCATCCGGAAAAATAGTTAATAACTTATCTATTTCCATTTTATGTGATATTGATGGGTAAATACAAAATACTAATACCAATAATAAGCAAACTGATAAACACCAAATCAAAAAACTTTTTAAATTAACTTTTAGCTCTCTTTTGACCATAATGGATTCCCCCTATTTATAGTAATTCATGAATAAATCTTCGACACTTGGCTCTTCAATAATTAAATTATCGATTTTTACATCTGACACAATTTTAATTAAATTATTAATATCGCCTTTATAAATAAATTTTATAGAATTTTTAGTTTGCTTTTTTATCATAATATCCTTCATAGGTAATTTCATCTTTTTAAATTCTGTTCCAATAACCGTTACCGTATTAAACCCATTCTTTAATATTTCCTTAACATCAACTACTTCAATTAATTTTCCATCTTTCAAAAAGCCCACTCTATCACAAATTGTTCGCACCTCACTAAGAATATGCGTAGAAAATAAAATTGTCACCCCTTTTTTCTTCTCTTCTTCTAATAATTTAAAAAATGTCTCTGTCATTAATGGGTCTAAGCCATTAGTTGGTTCATCTAAAATCAAAAGTTTTGGGCTATGCATCATAGCAATTACAATCCCCACTTTTTTTAGATTGCCAAATGATAAATCTCCAATCTTTTTATCTAAAGGTACTTTTAATTTACTTACTAAATAATTAATTCTTTCCGTTAAATCCTTTTTATAAAATGAAGCAGCATAATTAATCATTTTCTCTACTGTTAAATCTTTATATAAATGCACTTCACTAGGTAAAAAGCCCACTATTTCCTTATAATCATTTTTCTTTAAAACTAACTGATTATCGATATAAACATCGCCTGAAGTTTTATTTATCAAACCCATAATAACATTAATAAAAGTACTTTTACCTGCTCCATTAGGTCCTAGCAAACCAAAAATTTCACCGTTATTTAACGTTAAATCTATATCCTTAACACCTAAAGTATTACCGTAATATTTAGTCAATTTTTCTGTTTTTAACATAGAACCACCTTATATAAATTATACTACATATGGGTATTATTTTAAATAAATTAAGATAAAAATAATGAAAAAAGCATATAATTTAAAGAAAAAATATTGATTTTTCATAAATTCCTGAATTTGACAGTTTTAAGAAACAAAAAACTCCTTAAGGCTTATTTTATAAGGCTTTTTGGAGTTTTAATGTA
>CALVRF010000077.1 GCA_944358495.1 uncultured Bacilli bacterium | reverse complement strand
ATCACACAATTAACAACTTCTTCATTATCTCTAAAAGTTCCAGACATTTGTAATAACTTATCCACTAATGTCGTCTTACCATGATCGACATGAGCAATAATTGCAATATTTCTTTTTTTCATAAGTAAAACCTCTCTTTTAACACCAGTCAATTATAACACTTATGTATATAAAAAGTCAAAAAAAGGCTTATAAGCCTTAATATCCTGTAATTTCTTTTAATTTGTAACTAGCAATCTTATCAGTTTCATCAACACAACTAGCCTTAAATTTCCAACGACCATCGGCCTCTAAACTGCTGGTATTATCATAGCAAGAACCTAAAGTATTACCTTCACTATCATAAGCTGTAAACTCTATTTGAACATATTCATAATCTTTATCAGAATTGTTTTTTACATAGCCTTCAATATAATACAAGGCTCCATATTCATCCAAACTTCCGCTATATCCGTCTTCTAATACTAAATTTTCTTTCTTTTCAGTAGTACCAGTTTGTGAAGGCTCATTCTCTGTTTCGCCACCACCACCCAAAGTCGCTATAACAGCAATTATAATTATTACGATAATAATAATTAACAAAATAGGTTTTCCTTGCTTTTTTCCGCAATTTGGACATACTCTAGCTTTATCGTCAATCTCGCTTTGACAATGTTTACACTTCTTCATCATACACCTCCTTTATATTTTTATAATAGCACATCCAAGACAAAAAGTCATCTATTTTATGACTTTTTATTTAAACTTTCTATTATAAAATGTAGGTAAAGGTGATTCTATGGAAATTGATAATATCTACAAGACCATTGGCCAAAATATCAAAAAATACCGCAAGCAAAAAAAAATAACCCAAGAACAATTGGCCCAAATAACTAATCTTTCATATGGTTATATCAAAAATTTAGAAGCTCCTAATGTTTACGCCACAATTTCCATTGAAACCTTAAACTTAATCGCCAAAGCCTTAGATACCACCATCATTCATCTTTTATCTGAATAAAACCTTTTATCAAAGGTTTTTTATTGACATTTAAAAACTAAAAATGTATATTTATTAAGGTGATATTATGGAAATACTTATGTTAATTATTAGTTTAATTGTAATATTAATTGCCGCTGAATTATTTGTTAATGGGATTGAATGGTTAGGTAAACTATTAAAGCTATCCGAAGGAGCCGTTGGATCTGTTTTAGCTGCCGTAGGCACCGCTCTACCAGAAACTCTAATTCCCATTATTGCTCTTTTAAGTGGACAAGCAGCCGATTCCGAAGAAATCGGTATTGGGGCCATTCTAGGAGCTCCATTAATGCTATCCACTTTAACCATGTTCGTAACCGGATGTGCAGTAATTGCCTTTAAACACAAAAGAAAACATAAAGATAAAGTTATCGTTCATTATGACACAGTTAGTCGTGACTTAAAATTTTTCATCTTTGCCTTCATTATTGCTCTGCTTTGTGGATTCATTCCAACTGAGTTTCACAATATAAAAATTGCCATTGCTTGCCTACTGTTTATCAGTTATTTCATCTACATTTTAAAAATAGTTAAAGAAAATAATGAAAACGAAAGTGATGTTCCCAATTTATACTTTGCCTTTGGCCATAACGAAATAACCCAAAGTAACAAAGCCATCATTCCAGTTTTAGTTCAAATAATCATTGCTCTTGCTTTAATTATTATTGGTGCCGACGTCTTTGTCGATTCCGTTTCCTATGTAGCCAATCTATTAAACATCCCCGCTTTTGTCTTAGCTATTATCATTACCCCGATTGCCACCGAACTTCCAGAAAAATTTAATAGTGTTATTTGGATATCAAGAGAAAAAGATACCCTCGCTTTAGGTAATATTACCGGTGCCATGATGTTTCAAGCCTCAATCTTACCAGCCATTGGTATTTTATTAACCGATTGGTCATTAACCTCTAGTGGAACCTTCTTAAGTGCCTTAATCGCCATCATATCAGCCACCCTATTATATGGCGAATTAAGAACTAAAAAACACATGACCGTCAAAATGCTACTTACCTGCGGCATATTCTATTTATTATTCTTAATATTAGTCTTTGCTGGTATTATTCGTTAACTTACTAATTGGTAAGTTTTTTTATTCCTTTTAAACAATTATTGACGTTTATTGGTGTTTTTTTTACATTCTTTAACAAATTATAAATATAATCAAAATAATTTACAGTCATTTTTTAAGCTTATTTTAAAATAAAAAAAGTAACATTATAGCAAAATAATATGTTTTCTACAAAAAATCTAGTCGAAACTAGATTTTATTCTCCGCCAAAATAAGTTTTAAGTACATAATCCATGGTAATTTTCACATCAGGAAACACTTTCATATTCTCAAGCTCCTTACGTGAAAACCATCCAATGTCAAAGCTTTCGTTACTAATTACAAGTTCACCATTCAAATCATTAGGAACAGCTGCATAAAGAAAATCAAAATGTCTATCACCATTCCCTTTACGATTACACTGAATTCCTAATGGTCTAATTAAATCATCTTCCCGTGGAAAATGCTCACCTAATAATTTAATCTTAAGGCCCGTTTCCTCATAAACTTCCCGCATCGCCGCCTCCTCTGGCGTTTCATTATCTTCTATGTGTCCTCCCGGTTGAACCCATCTATCATATAAATGATGTTTAACCAAAAGGATTTTTTTATTTTCTGGATTAATTACAAAAGCTGATGCACAAAAATGTCTTTTCACTATTAATCACCCATAAAATTATAGCAAAACCCCAACCTAAAGTCTAGCCAAGAAGTTCATAACCTTCCGTATTTACATTTTTTCCGTAAACTGTAAAAGTATCTTCCAAATCTAAAGTAGCCAGTAACACATCTTCTAATTTAAAGCCTTTAACCTTAATTTCATGTTTAAGCCACGCTTCATCTTTATGAACTTGCTTTAAAGCTTCATGCATAATTTGACCATCAACGATTAAATTAGAACATAATCCCGATCTTTTTTTCCTAATTTGTAAATCTTTATTAATAGGACTTTGGTAATCCGGTTTAGCTAAAAAGCTCACTTTTCCATTAGCTTCCATCAAAGCATAATCAATTTCTGAAATATCAAAATAACCATTAATCCGGCACTCCTCTAACAAATCATTAATATCTAATTTCACCTTGCCTAAATTTTTATATAAAATTTGTCCATCTTGAATAAGTATCGTTGGATCGCCAATAAAAAACTGCCTAGCCTTCAAACTTTTAATCGTAAAAATAGAAACCAAATAAGCCACCAAACCAAACACTAAAACCGCAACAGTACCATGAAGATACTCTGAGTCCAAATTAATGGCCATTTCCGCCGCAAAGTTACCGATTGAAATACCAATAACATAATCAAATAAACTCATTTGTGATACTTGTCTTTTCCCAATTAATTTTGTCACTAAAAACAAAGCCACCAAAGAAACCAAACACCTAAGCACAACATCTAAAAGCTCCATAATCTCATTTTCCATATTATCACCACTTTTAGTATTTACTTCCAAAAAAAAATTATGCAAACTAAGCATAATTATTTTTTTAGGAAATTAAACCGTTTTTCAAACTCTTTATGATTAAATACCACATCTGTTTTCAATACTAAGAATAAAATTATAATAACTAAAACCGCATATATAATATAACCTAACGTTCTATCTCTTAACACATATACGATAGACGCAATCGCAAATAAACCTTGAATTGCATAAATAACCAAAACAGCCCCACGATAAGATAAATGCATATTCAAAAATTGATGATGAATATGTGACTTATCTGGTGTTGAAAAACTTTCACCTTTAAGTTTACGCCTAATGATGGCAAATAAAGTATCTAAAATTGGAATGGCCAGAATCAAAAGCGGAATAATAAATGACGTTAATGTAACGTTTTTAAAGCCTAATAATGCAATAACCGCTATCATAAAGCCCATAAACATCGATCCAGAGTCACCCGCAAATATCGTCGCCGGATGAAAATTATGAACCAAAAATCCCAAAGTTGCTCCAAACATGATAAAAGTTAAAGTCACATCCAAACCAATTTTGCCCATAATCGCTGCAATAATTCCAATCGTTAAATAATATATCGCACTAATTCCTCCAGCTAAACCATCAAGACCATCGATTAAATTAACACAATTAACGCAAGCGACAATAAAGAAAATCGTAATTGGATAAGCTAATATTCCAAAGTCAATATAAAAACCAAATGCACTTATATCTTGTAATAATATTCCCCCATAAAAGGTAACCACACAAGCTGCAATTAGTTGCCCGATAAATTTAACCGAAGCTTTTATCGAATGAATATCATCAATAATTCCCGTAAGCACAATAATAAAACTACCTATCAAAATGGAATTCATCGTACTACTATGTTCACCAAAAATCATATAACTAAATAAAAATCCTAAAAACATACCAAGTCCACCAAGTTTCGGTGTCGTCTTTTTATGAATATGTCTATGGCCTTCCTCATCACGCGGAATATCCAAAGCTCCAATATGATAAGCTAACTTTTTAATAAATGGCATAATAAATGATACTGCCAAAAAAGTAATTAAAATCATCAAAAATATCCGAGTAATAATTGTTTCCCCCATTAAGTGTCACCTCTGCTTATAATTTTACCATATTTCTAAGGAAAATGCCAATTAAAAAAAAG
>CALVRF010000076.1 GCA_944358495.1 uncultured Bacilli bacterium | reverse complement strand
AAATATAAACATATTGATAACTTAAATAAGGTGATAATTGATGAGTTTATTGATAAAGTTTATATAGGTAATTATGATAAAGAGACGAAATCAAGAACTATTGAAATAAAATGGAATTTTGAATTTTAAAATTATGCTAACAAAGGCCCAGGACATGGTGGAGAAGATTGCGGAGCTTATTATAAAAATGTGGAAGAGGCCACTTTAAATTTAGAATTAAGCAAAAGAATAATGAAAGCCTTAAAAGATGATGGAGCCACGGTTTATTTAACTAGATATGATGACTATGATTTAGCTGTTAATAATGCTTATAATCGCAAACGTAGTGACTTATCAAGAAGAGCTAATATTATTAATAAGTCCGGGTGTGATATGTTTATATCTGTTCATTTAAACGCTTCAACTGATGAAACATGGTATGGGGCTCAAGCTTATTATGATAATATTAACCCAGAAAATGAAAAAATCGCTGCCATTTTTCAAGAAGAATTAAAACGTTATTTAAATACTGATAGAGAATATAAAGAAAATAACACCAAATATCTCCAGCACCGTATCAATCGTCCAGGCATTTTATTAGAAGCTGGCTTTTTGTCTAATCCAAACGAGCGTTATTTATTGCAAAAAAAATCATACCAAGACAAAATAGCTGAAGTTGTTAGAAAAGCCGTAGTAAAATATTTTAATAGTTAATTTCAAATGTTTATCACAAAAGGATGGTAAAGTATGCTATAATTAGTAATAGGTGATAAGCATGGCAAAAATGACCAGTAAAATATTCAAAACCATTGACCAACAAATCGATATTCTAAGAAGTAAAGGTTTAATTATCAACAACGAAAACCAAACAAGAGAAATTTTATTTAGAGAAAATTATTTCTTTATCAGTGGATATCGGCACATGTTTACACAACCTGGCAATCGCGATAAATTTATGCCTGGCACTAGTTTTGAAGAGTTGTATGCTGTATTTGTTTTTGATAGAAAAATAAGAAATACTTTTTTTAAAAATATTTTAATTGTTGAAAACAATATTAAATCTATTATTAGTTATCAATTATCAAAAAAATATGGATTTAAAGAAAAAGATTATTTAAATCCAAAAAACTTCACCGAAGACAAGCTTGCTGAAAGACAAGTTAAAGATATTTTAAATAAAGTGCGTAGGCAAATTAGAATCAATGGACGCCAGCACACTGCTACTATGCACTATATTGATAATTATGGTTATATTCCAATGTGGGTCTTAGTAAAAGTTTTATCTTTTGGTATAATGGCCGAATTTTATGGCATTTTAAGAAAAGAAGATGAACAAAATATTGCTGATGTATATAATTTAAATAATGAAACCTTGGATATTTATTTAACCATTTTATCTAATTTTCGCAATGTTTGTGCCCATGAAGATATTCTATATGACCATCGTACTCAAAGAATGATACCCGATACTAAATATCATAGGTTATTAAATATTCCAGTTGCCGATGAAATATATAAATATGGAAAAAACGATTTATTTAGTTTAGTTATCATGCTTAAACAATTACTAAGAAAAGAAGAATTTGATGAATTAATTGAAGAAATCAAGATGGAAGTTGAAACATTAGATGAGATAATTGATACCGTACCTCTTGAAAGCATTTTAAATAAAATTGGTTTTCCAAGCAATTGGTACGAAATAAAAAGTCTAAATTAGGAGGGAAATATGCGAGAAAAAATTTTAACACTAGTTATCATTTTAGTTGTATTTGTAGCTGGCGTTTTAGGAACACTATATTTTGTTAATCAAAACGATAAAGCTGAGGCCAGTGGCCCCCACCAAAATGTTACTGTTAGTGAATCTGACTCTTTAAATACGGCTATTGAAAAGATTTATGATGCTGTTGTTGTCGTTCAATCATATAGCCGTGGACAACAAACAAGCTCTGGATCAGGATTTGTTTATAAAAAAGAAGGCAATTATGCTTATATTATGACTAACTATCACGTTGTCGAAGGAGCTTCAGAAGTAAATGTTGTTAGTATGAGTGGAGAAACTATCAGTGCTGAAGTATTAGGTGGTGATAGCTATGCCGATATTGCAGTTTTAAGAGTTGATGGTGATAAAGTAACCACTGTTGCTGAAATAGGTGATAGTACCCAATCTAAAATTGGTGACACCGTCTTTACTGTTGGAACTCCAGTTGATAGTCAGTATATTGGTACCGTTACTAAAGGAATTTTATCTAGTGAAACACGTACTATCACTGTTTCTGATTCGACTAAAGGTGAATACATGATGGAAGTATTACAAACTGATGCCTCAATCAACCCAGGAAATAGTGGTGGCCCACTAGTTAACATTAATGGTGAAGTTATTGGTATTACTTCAATGAAATTAGTTACTGATGAAATTGAAGGTATGGGATTTGCCATTCCGATCGAAGTTGCCATGTCTCAAGTTGAAAAACTAGAAAATGGTGAAGAAATAGAAAGACCGTATATTGGTGTTTCAATGTACGATGTCAGTAATGTAGCTATGCTATATCGTAATAATATTGAATTGGATGATAGTATCGAAGAAGGGGTTGTGATTAGTGAAGTCGAAAGCGGCTCCCCAGCGGCGGAAGCTGGATTACAAGCGAATGATATTATCGTCGAAGCCGATGGAACAGAAGTTAAAAATGGAGCCCATTTTAAATACATTTTATATAATCACAACATTGGTGATTCGGTAAAATTAACTATTAACCGTAATGGAAAACAGCAGGAATTAACACTAAGATTAACAGAAACAATGGGAAATAATTAATTTCCCTTTTGTTTTGTTTGAAATAAAAACAAAGATCATTTATAATGGAGATTAGATAGGAGTTAAAAACATGTGGAATCGCCAGGAAGTAAAAAAAGAGGGGAAAAAACATTTTAGAAAAAATTATTGGCCATGCGTTATCGTTTGCTTTTTATTAGCTTTTCTCGGCTGTGAATATACGTCTTCTGCTAATATTATCCATGGTTACGATAATGATTTTACTGTCCCAGAAAATGTTATTCATAGTACAGCTCATTTAACTAACACTGAAATATTAGGAACAGAAGATAGTATTTTAACTACGGCTTTAGATGGTATTGATGGTATTATTTCTTCAATCATTGCCTTAATTGGTTCTATCCAAGACGTTATTTTAGATAATTATACGAATGCTTTTATTTTAGGACTCATCTTTATGATTGAAATGGTATATATTTTCGCCATATGTAATCCTTTAATTGTTGGTAGTCGTAACTTTTATATTAAAAATCATGAAAATAGTACAGCGAAACTAAGTGAACTAGTTAAACCTTTTAAAAATAAAAACATTTTAAATATAATCAAAATTATGTTTTTACAAACTCTTTATCTATTTTTTTGGCTTTTTACTATTATTGGCTTTTTCGTTAAGATATACGAGTATCGCATGATTTCCTATATATTAGCCGAAAATCCAAATATTAAAGCTAAAGAGGCTTTTAGTAAAACCAAACAAATGATGAAGGGCTATAAATGGGAACTGTTTAAATTTGATTTATCATATTTAGGGTGGCAAATATTAAACATTATAACTTTAGGCTTTAGCGGTATTTTATATTCTAATCCTTATAAATCAGCCGCTACCACCGAAATATATTTAAAGTTAAAAGAAAGCACTAATTAGTGCTTTTTTAAGTATAAGTATAAGTAATTCCTTCACCAACATTAGGGTTAAAGAAAGAATATATTAAATCAGCTATAAATAAACTTACTAATATTATTAAAATAACAATCATGACTTTTTTAGGAATCTTTTTAAATAATTTCATTGCCCAAGGCTCGATAAAATAAATAACTAAACAGCCAGCTAATCCAAATGTAATAGCTCCCTCTAAACATACTCTACCATTAATGTTCAGAAAATAATTACTATAATCCCACCAACGGATTCCTCTAGTAACTTCAGAATGCCAGCTCGCAATATATTCAATCGTTGTACAAACTATTAATGATAATAAGAAGACCACTATTGGACGGTTTTTAAATCTTTTAAATAGTAAGACAATTAATAACCCGCCAACTCCATAAATTTGTAGCCAAGGCCCTAAAGTTGAACCGGTATTAACTAAATTTCCCGTTTGAACTAGTTTTAAAATAACTTCCCAAATATAGCCACCAATCGCAAACACAAAGAATAAGAAAATATAGCTTAAAAATTTATCAAATACGTCTTTTTTCAAGCTATCACTTCCTCTACTTACTATTATATCAAAAAATGTCTAAAAAAACGACATAAAATTATTTAATGAATTTCCTGGCACGCTCCGCTTACCGGTTCATAAAAGCAATGGTTTTTATAACGACCAGCTAACGGTTGGTCCCACCAAGTAGTTTTACATGCTTGATTAGTTCCTGGGGCATAAAACCATAAAGAATGAGTGGCCGGGTAATAGTATTCCCCTCTAATTATTCTATCCGCTAAATTTTGTTCAACCGTTGTCGGGTTGCTAAAAAATAGTGGGCTATCAACTCCAGAAAAACCGCCGGGGCTTTGATAAATCACTTCTGAAATTGTTCTTACGTCCTTAAATGTATAACAAGAAGCTAAAGCTCTATTTACCACAACATTTCCCACCATAAGCATGCCTAAGTCTCCTTCACCAATCGCTTCTGCCCGCATTAATCTTGCTAGTAAGTCTCTTTCCTTAGAAGTTGATTGTATAATTGCCATATCATCACCTAATATAATATATGAAAAAAACAAAAATGATTGAATAAATTGTTAGTATATGGTATAATTTATTTGTTCAAAAAATTTAGGGGTTTGGTGTAATGGTAACATACGGGTCTCCAAAACC
>CALVRF010000075.1 GCA_944358495.1 uncultured Bacilli bacterium | reverse complement strand
CCATACTTTTGATAACATATTCTATTTTAATGGGAAAATTTATCTAGGTGATAAGTATGCTAGAAAACAATTTGAAGTACTGTAGAAACGAACTAGAAATGACCCAATCAGAATTAGGATATGTATTTGGTGTTAACAAGGCTACGGTGTCTAATTGGGAAAATGGATATGATATTATTCCATTAAATAAATTAATTAAATTTTGTAACCTATACAATTATTCTATAGACTTTGTAGTTGGACTTACTAGAAAAAATAAAATTTATCCTAAAATTGAAAAATTAGATAAGGTTTTGGTTGGCAAAAAATTAAGAAAATTAAGAAAGAATCTTGGTTTAACTCAGCAAAATATAGCTGATGAGTGTTCAATATCACGGGCTACATATTGTCATTACGAAATTGGTATGAATTTGATTACAACGCTAACTCTATACACCATTTGCAAAAACCACAAAATCTCGATGGATGATTTTTTAAGGACAAAAAAATAAAGCTTGATTGTTTAGCTTTATTTTTTAGTGTAATATTTTATTTCATTTGTTTAGCAACTTCTTCGGCAAAGTTTTCTTCTCTTTTTTCTAGTCCCTCACCGACTTCATAACGGTACATTGCTTTAATAGTTCCGCCGTTATTTTTAACGTAAGTTTTAACATCGATATCACCATCTTTAACAAATGGTTGTTCTTCTAAACAAATTTCTTTATAGAATTTTTTAAGACGACCAATAACCATTTTTTCAGCTATTTCTTTTGGTTTCCCTTCATTCATAGCTTGCTCGGTTAAAACTTCTTTTTCTCTTTCTGTTTCTTCAGCTGGAACGTCTTCGATTTTAACATAACTTGGACGCATAGCTGCTGCGTGCATAGCAACGTCTTTAGCAACTTCTTCGTTAGCACCATCGGTAACTATTAATACAGCGATTTTACCACCCATATGGATGTATTCACCAAATGATTCATTATCTTCTTTAGTTACTCTAGCAAATCTTCTAAAACTTAACTTTTCACCGATTTTAGCTGTTTTTTGGGTAATAATATCGTTTAACGTACCTTCGTTAGTTTTTAATTCTAATGCTTCTTCTAAAGTGTTTGCATCACTATCAATAATAGTTTCTAATAAAGTTTTAACTAAATCTTTAAACTCATCATTTTTAGCAACGAAATCAGTTTCTGAGTTAACCTCTAAAATAACAGCATTATTTCCTTTAACTAAGATAGCAGCTGTTCCTTCAGCGGCAATTCTATCGGCTTTTTTAGCCGCTTTGGAAATACCTTTTTCTCTTAGCCAATCGATTGAAGCTTCAATATCTCCATTATTAGCTTCTAAGGCTTTTTTACAGTCGAGCATTCCAGCTCCAGTTTTTTCTCTTAATTCTTTTACTTGACTTGCACTAATCATATTATCTTTCTCCTTTTTTATTTAAAAAAGATGATTTAATATCATCTTTTATTTTAAAGCATCAATAAGTTCAGCTTTTTTCATTGTAGAATAGCCTTTAATTTCTTTGGTTTTTGCTAATTCGCGAAGTTCAGCTACAGTTTTTGTAGATAAATCTACATTTTCGGCTTTTTTAGGTTCTTCTTTTTTTACTTCAGCTTTTTCTTCTTTAGCTTCTTTAACTGGTTTTTCAGTTTTATTTTCTTTAACCTCTTTGGCTTCTACTTTGTTAGATGATTTATTAAATGATTTTTTATCTTTTTTGCCATCTTTAAATCTTGGTCTTCTATCTTCTTTTCTTTTAACCGTTTCTAAGGCTTTTTGCATAATTTCATCGCCTTTTTCTTCTTTACGGTTATCACTAGTATAATCAACAATTTTTCCACCATTGGCTTCGACAATAGCATTAGCCATAACACCAGTAATTAGTTTAACAGCTCTAATAGCATCATCATTACCAGGGATAACATAGTCAACCATATCTGGATCGCAATTAGTATCAACAATTCCGAAAACTGGAATGTTTAATTTTTTAGCTTCTCTAATAGCAATTTCTTCTTTACTTGGGTCAACAATAAACATAGCTTGTGGTAATTTGTACATTTCTCTAATACCACATAATAATTTATTTAATTTATCGTATTCCTTTTTCATTTTGATGACTTCTTTTTTTGGTAGACGTTCAAACGTTCCGTCTTTTTCCATTTTTTCGATTTGTTCTAATCTTTTAACTCTTCTTCTAATAGTTTTGAAGTTAGTTAATGTTCCACCTAACCATCTTTCATTAACATAGAATGAATTAGATCTTAAGGCTTCTTCTTTAATTGCTTCTGAGGCTTGTTTTCTAGTACCAACAAATAATACTTTACCTCCATTAGCAGCAATTTCTTTTAAAGCGGCATAAGCTTCTTCGATTTTCTTTGCAGTTTTTTGTAAATCAATTATATAAATATCATCTCTAGCTGTAAAAATGTATTCTTTCATTTTTGGGTTCCATCTTTTAGTTTGATGACCAAAGTGAACACCAGCTTCTAATAAGTAGTTCATAGATACTACTGACATTTTATCTTTCCTCCTTTTGTTTTTTCCTCTGAATATTTCTAATTTCACACCACCCTTTGGGCACTAGGCATGAAAATCCATATTCATGTGTTTTAAAAAAGCCAATAATATTATAACATAATTATATGGTTTTACAAGTTTTTTAGTAGTTTTTTTTAAATAAAAATTAAAATTGAGCTTTATTGCCACTTTTCTATTTCTTGATTAATAACTTCGGTAAATTCTTTTTCAATGCTTTTTAATTTCTCTTCAGTTTTAGCTTCAAACCTAACGGTTAAATTTGGCCCGGTATTGCTGGATCTAATTAAACCCCAGCCATCTTCAAATTCCACTCTAACGCCGTCAATAGCTTCAAAATCATAATGTTTTTTTTGAACATATTGTTTAACACCGTCAACAATTTTAAATTTATTTTCTTCGGTTACGGCAATTTTAGTTTCTTCGGTTGAATAATATTTATTAATATTTTCTAATAATTCACTAAACTTTTTATCGGTATTGGATAAAATTTCAATTAATCTTAATCCGGCATAAATACCGTCATCAAAACCTTGATATTTATCTCTAAAGAAGAAATGGCCGGAATATTCTCCGCCAAAGTCATAATCACCTTGCTGCATTGCTAAATTGCAATAAGAATTACCGGTTCTATTCATATTCGGCTTTAAATTTAACGCTTTTAAGCCATCAATTAAAGTTCTTGAACATTTGACATCGAATAAACCTTTTTTGTTTTTCATAGTTTTATATAAACTGCGATAAATAATTAACATTACTAAATCAGCAGTTAAAAACTTACCATTTTCATCAACTACTCCTACTCTGTCGGCATCACCATCGATACCAATTCCAAAATCATAATTTAATTCTTGAACTTTTTTTCCTAAATCGAGCATATTAGTACTGACGGCTGGGTCTGGAGTATGATTAGGAAATGTTGGATCACTATCACAATATAATAATTCATAATCAACATTGAACATGTCTAAAACTTCTTTAATAATTATACTTCCTGTTCCATTGCCACAGTCAACTACTACTTTAATCTTTCGATTACCTAAATTAATGCTATTTTTTAAGTTTTCTAAATAAGCTTTTTTAATGTCTTTTTTTATAACTTTGTTAGGGATGGTTTCAATAAAATCCTGTTTATAGGTGAAATCTTTAAACTGTTGAATCAGCTTTCCATAAGCATTGCCAATTTTCGAAAATGATATTTTAAAGCCATTATATTCTTTAGGATTGTGGCTAGCTGTAATCATAATACCTACTGGAATTTGATAATGTATTTTCGCAAAATAATACATTGGTGTGGTGACTAAGCCTAAATCAACAACAGTGACTCCGGTTTCTGCTAAACCTTTAATCAAAGCGTCTTTTAACATCGGTGAGGATGTGCGATTATCATGGCCAACTAAAACAGTTTGATGATTATCTTTTTGAACGTAAGAACCAAAGCTTTTTCCAATGGTATAAGCAACATTTTCATTTAAGTCAATATCGTTTATTCCTCTTAAATCATATTCTCTAAAAATATTAGGATTTATATTTTGAGTTAATTGCAATTTCATCATCTCCTATTTTAATTATAGCTTATAAACATTGCTCTTTCAATAATATTTTACATAATTATTAAATTTATCCGTATACTTTATTAGGTGAAGTAATTATGAAAAAAAAGATTTTATTAATTAGTATTTTAGCTTTGATAATTATAGTGGCAATCATTAAATTAATTTGGAAACCAGAAACTAATTTAATTCCTAGAATTAATCTTGAAGGTAATAAAATAGTGACTTTGTCTTTAGGAGAACGCTATAAAGAAGACGGGTTTAAAGCGACTGACAGCAATGGCGATAATTTAACTAGTGAAGTTAGAGTGACTAATGATATTAATTATGAAAAAGTAGGAAGTTATGAAATTTTATATCAAGTTAAAGGTAATGACGGAGTTACTGCTGAAGCTAGAAGATATATTCGGATTACAGAAAAGCCCTATTATAAAGATAGTTATGATGATATTGATAATACTATGCGTGGTTGGTGGAGTGGCAATAAGCTAGATCATACTAGACCGGCTGGCGGAGCTGATATTAATGAATTAAAAAAGTATAATACTTATTTTATGGGAAAAAACAAAAAAGTTATTTATTTAACTTTTGATGAAGGAAGCAATGATACTTACGTTGCAGAAATTGTTGATGTTTTAAATAAAAATGATGTTAAAGCCACTTTCTTCTTCTGCGGTAATTTTATTTTAGACCATAAAGATTTAATTAAAAAAATAGCTGATTCTGGGCATTCAGTTGGTAATCATACCGACAATCATTATAGCATGCCGACTTTGGCCACTAGGGAAAACTTTGATGAATACATACAAGAAATAAAGACAGTTGAAGAAAATTATTATAACATTACTGGTAAAAACATGGATAAGGTATATAGAGATCCTCGGGGTGAGTGGAGTTATAGAGGTTTACAAATTATGAAAGATTTAGGATATAAAAGTTTCTTTTATAGTGCGGATTACTTGGATTTTAAAGGTGATGTTTCTAAAGAATATGCTTTAAATGAAATGATGAAACGCTATCACAATGGGGCTATATATTTATTACATCCTAAAAACAAAGGTAATTATGAAGCATTAGATAGTTTTATTAAAGAAATGAAAAAATTGGGGTTTAAGTTTGATTTAGTCAAAAACATTTAAAAACATCCTTGACGGATGCTTTTTTATGGCAAAATTAAGGTTTGACCGATTTGTAAAGTGTTACTGGTTAAGTTATTTAAAGATTTTAATTCATTAACGGTTGTATTATATTTATTGG
>CALVRF010000074.1 GCA_944358495.1 uncultured Bacilli bacterium | reverse complement strand
ATTTGATAATATCTTCTAAAGACCTAACATCAGAAATTTCTGGAACATTTTCAATAGTAACTTCATCCGACAAAATAGCCGCCGGCACTAAAGCCACCGCACTATTTTTCGCTCCACCAATTTCAATAGTTCCAGATAGTTTATTTTCACCTTTTATTTTTAAAACTTCCATATCATCACTCTCACTATAAATTATGTTTTTTTTTAGTTTATGTGCTTTTTAATTATTATACACCTAGGAACCCAAAAAGCAAAGAAAAAACTATACGGTTGGAGTTTTAGTCCTAAGCACCAACATTTTATGGTCACTCACCGGAACTTCTTCTAATGATTTGCCCGTAATTTCCCAATCTTTAGGAATAAACATATGGTCAAGCTTAAAAGCCCCAAAATGCTCATAAGTATTATCGCCAAAATCAACATACTGCAAACCATTCTCTAACATTCTTTCTTTAAATGCCTCAAAATATTTTTTCTTCTTATCCATAGTATTAAAATCACCAGCAATAACCATTGGCCTATCCATATCTTCCGCAAGCAAAGAACTTAAAATTTCTAATTGTCTTGCTCTAACAAAAGAAAATAAATTATCTAAGTGAAGATTAACTAACTTCAAGCCTGATTCTAGATCTACTATACTAGCTATTCTTGGACACCAAGACCAAAAAACTTTACTTCCAACTTCATCAGGAGTCTCTGATAACCATTTAGTCCTCGCTTTGACATATTTATGCTCTTTTTTCAAAATCAATGAGCATGTTTCATTGCCTCTATCCTTTAAAAACGAGTTTGTTTGGCCATAACGAGGAAAACCATAAGCTCGATATTCCGATAAAGAACGTAACATTTTTAAACGATAATCCAAAGTCATCTCTTGTGTAAACAAAACGTCAATATCTTTATCACGAATAATATGTGCAAGCTGATGGGGTAAAGAATCTTCAACCAAAAAATATCTATTTTTAACATTTAAGCTAGCAATAACTAGGTCCTTCATTTCCATCCCTCCAAATTGAATATATCATAATACAAAGCGAAAAATAAGTCAAATAAAAAGAGCTGTTTAAAAAACAAAAATCAGCCCAATCATAATTAACACAATACCTCCAACAATCGTCGAAATTTTTCCAACCATTTTTTTGATTTTACCACCTAAAGTTAAACCTAAAAACGTAAATAATGCACTACATAAAGCAAACACTAAAGATGAAAGTAAGTAATTATCATTTAAATTTGTTAAAGTAAGACCTACTGAAAAACTATCAATACTAACAGCGAACGCAAATAAGAAAAATTCAATGGTTTTCATAATTTTGATATCTTCATTTTCTTTAAATGATTCAATAATCATTTGAACTCCGATAATTTCTAAAACGACGCACACAATAAAGTCTGGATCTATTTTTAACAAACCAAAAATACCATTACCAACAATCATTCCAAGTAGTGGCATAAAAAAATGAAAAACACCTACAATTATCGCCAGTAACCAAATTTGTTTTTTTTTCATGCCTAATGTACCATAAGCCAAAGATAAAGAAAAAGCATCCATACTTAAACTAATAGCTACTACAATGACCAACAGTAAATCCATAAGAGCCTCCTATAAAATCTTATTATCCGCTCTTTTAAATATTACTAGAAATATTTATCGATCAATTCCTTAACTAACGATTTATATTCGACATCAGTATTCTCGTCAGCTTCAATTAAACATAAAGGCGGAAATAAAACACACCACCAATTATCCCCTTTACCTTCTCCTAAAGTAACTAATAAAGACTCATAATAACCTTCATCATAAGTAACCCCTTTATATTCTTTTTCGGGAAAATAATTATAACCAAAATTAACTTCAAAAGGTTTATCATAATTATTATTTTTTAAAACATCCCCTACATCAACTTTAATTTGCTCTAAATTATCTTTAATAATACTTCTCGCTTCTTCACTGCTATCCGCTTCTTTAAGCATATCATACATTGTAACTTCTAATTCACCGCGAACTTTTCCTTTAATTTCTTGGTCATAATCGGAATTACTATTTGGTACTACTCTAATTCTTAAAGCATCATCAGGTATCGTTACTTTTTCTGCCATAACGTTTGAAACAAATAAATAAAAACACCCAATTATTAATAATAAAATTATTGTCTTTCTCATAAAATATCCACCCTTCTAATCCATAATGGGTAGATTTTTATTTTTTTATTCAGTTAAAATTTTATATGGACTATTCTCCATACCGCTCCCCTCTAAATAAATATCCGTTTTTAAAAAAACTACCGGTCTGATTTCGTTTGCTTCAGCAGCCTGATGATATTGTAAAATCTGCCCATTATCATCAATCAGCCATACCCAACTTCGATGATTCGCTGAAGTTCCATTTAGGGTCCACCATAAATAATCAGTTTTTAAATAATTTTTATCACTACAATAATTAGCTGTATCAACACCCCAAAAAATATTTTTACAATTTTCATTTAAACTAGCAGAAACATAATCAGTCGTATTTAATAGTCCAATATTACCTTGCCATAATATTGCCTTAGCATCTTGTAAGTTTTTAGGAAAAGATGTAGTTTCATCCTCTAGATAAATATTTCCCACATAAAAATTATGTTTTATTATCAAGTCTTTCCATTTTATATCAAATGAATTATAATAATTTTCATTTAAAAAATCATTTACACTAGCATTTTGCGTAACATTTAAGCCAAGACTATATATGTTATCGACGCTGGACCATGCATTGCACCCCTCGGTAGAAGCCAAATTACAATAATTACTCATTTCTACATTTCTATATTTTGCTTCATCAAAAGCCATTTTACCAATACTTTCATCACGAATTATTTTTAAAGTATTGTCTGCCTCAACCGCAATTATTCTCCATAATTCATCATTAAATTCAATGTAATTATTTGGATTACTGCCACGATATACGCATCTATTTTCTTCATATATATCCTTATATAAACCACTCTCCTCATTAGTATTACATTCGTTTCTCAACTGCTCAGCAGCCGTTAACTCAACAATGTTTCCTTTAGCACCTATGCTAATATTCGTGTTAAATGCCGCATATGCTACATAGTCTTAAGATACAAATTATATAGCATAATTCCAAATAATTTTTATGTCTCGTTGATGTGTTTTTTCATCAACCTTTCCAATTACAATCTTTGATATAAAAGTATCAACTGTTATTTTATCAAGTTGATCTAAATGCTTATATTTTTCGAAAATATTAACTTCTGTTTTTTTCCTATCAAATTTATCTTGTAAGTCGATAATTTCTGCTTCAATCTTTTTAATTCTTATATTATAATTGTCATTATCGTTTTTATATTTTTGTTTTAGAAACATAAATTCATCAGCAGAAATTACAGAACTGGCTTTATCTTCATATAATATAACAAACTTCTCATTATTGCTTTTAATTTTTTGTTCTAATTTTTGTTTTTCGGATTTTAAAGATTTAATATCTCTTTTCAAATCAGAATACATTTCTTTCTCGCAATAATTTTCTTTTAATGTTTTTAAATCATAATATTTATCAATTTGATTATTTAATTCATTTAAAACAACCTCATACAACTCATTAAATTTTATAGACCTATTATTTTCACATGTATAACCATGTGAACTTTTTTTCGTTTTACAATAAAGATAATCTTTTTCAGAACAATTTTCTTTACCTTTATAATTGTAATGTCTTTTGGCAAAAGTTCTTCCACAACATTGACAAACAACTTTTTGACTAAAAATATGAATCTTTCCATCTTTGCAAGCTCTAGCTCTTGTTTTTTCGATTCTTAAAGCATCTGTTTTTTCCATTATTTTTTTATTTAAACCATTATTAGCAGACATAACACAATTTCTCAATTTATTGTAATTTGAAGTAATTGTTTTCGCATCTTCAGATAAATAAGAATCTTTTAATGTTTCAATTAATGAAGCGATCTCCAACTGTTTATCTTTAGCAATCTTTTTATATTCATTCAAAGCACTTTCTACTATAACTATCAAATTTCTTGCCTCTTTTTTTGCATTATCTAACTCTAATTTTTTCTTTTTGGCAGAAAATTTCGCACGTACAATCTTTGAAATTTCCGGTTTTATAATAGGCTCATGTGTGCAAGCCACGATAATTTGTTCCGCTCTTGGAACTTTTCTTGTCTTTTTTATATTATAGGCAAGTTTTTCTGTACGATGCTGAATAAGAATACCATCATAAACTTCATCCATCAATATTTTCTTTACCGATTGCACACACCAAAATTCGGAACCATTTGGAGAAAATCTACAATAATAATTGGATTTTTGTAATTTTCTATAACGACTAAGTGTTGGAATTTTGTTTTCATTTAAATAAATACAAATTTGGTTATAACTTTTGCCATTGGCATACATATCATAAATTATTCTAACCGTTTTCGCAGCGGGTTCATCAATTATAAGGTGATATTTGTCCGCAGGATCTTTTTTATAGCCAAACGGGGCAAATGCTGCTGTCCATTGTCCGGCACGATTTTTTCCTTGTAAAGTTTTACGAGTATTAATTGACTGTTCTTCGAGTTTCCATTCATCAGACATAGCAGTAATTTGACTGGTTTTTTTACTACTTTTATTATCAGTATCTACACCATCAACTAAACTTATAAAACGAACAGACCATTCTATAAATTTTTTATGTAAATACTTCTCAACAAATTCCATACTTCTAGCAAATCTTGCTTGAGCTTTACAAAGATACACATCAGTATGACCATACTCACAAAAAACTAAAGATCTATTCCATTCTTCTCTACATTCATCACTGCCACTTAAATCCTCTTCATAGAAAATGGCAACTATTTCTAATTCGTATTTCTGACAATACTGTAGTAATAATAGTAGTTGATTAACTATACTTTTACTAACATTACCATCTTCTTTAGCCAAATCTTCCACAGACAAACGAAGGTAAATAATAACTCTTTTACCACCATAACCTATACTATTTTCTTTACTAATTACTTTAAAATAATTTAAATTATTAACCACATTAATTTTAAATAATCTTTTTATCGTATCGGTTACATAAACTAATTTATTTTGTCCTCTAAGATATTCTTTTATTTTTTTAAATTCAATCGTTTGTTCATATGGAGTTTTATAATTAATTTCCTCCTTATACTCATTAGTTACAATTATATTATGATTTTGATTTTCACTCTCCTTTAAACCCTTCAACATACCAAATCCTTTCCATATGTTGAAGTCTTATAATACATAATTATTATAACGCAAATCATTTATTATTACAGCCTTTTTCACTATTATTTTTGCATAAATT
>CALVRF010000073.1 GCA_944358495.1 uncultured Bacilli bacterium | reverse complement strand
TATTTTTATATTCCATGAACTTGATATTGAACCTGTTCCACTTATATTAAGTACACTACTAAAAGCAGCATAACCTACGGCCATTAATAATACGACTGCAAGTAAGCTTCCGATTATAATGTTATTCTTTTTTCGTTTTGTCATTTTTATCCTCCCCACTTCTATTATGTATACTTTATATTATACATCACAATTATTCATTAGACAACTTTCTAACTTTTTTTCTCTAAGTTGAACTTAATTAAACGTAAATTCTAAGGTATCAGCTTCAGCCAAATTAAGATTAGTTTGTGCTGTGGCAATTTTAGTTTCTTCAGGATTTAAAACTCCACCAAAATAAGTAACTAAGCTAGCTAAAACCTTATCATTTTTATTTTTAATAGTAATCGTTAAATTATTATAACTTAATGCATTTGCCGTTAAATTTTGTAATTTTGCACTAAATACACTACCACTTTCCTTAGACGTTAACGAAATATCCGTAATTAAAACATTATCAATGACTTGGTCTTCTGTTAAATTTTCATTAATCTCGGTAATCTTTTTAGTTTCTTTTACTTCTTCTTTAGGCCAAAAGAGAAACACCGCAATTCCAATAATTACTAATAGTGCTATAAGTAAAACTAACTTTTTCATTATACTTTCCAAGTCGCCACAACATCACAGCTACTACTAGATGGTTCAGGATCTGGCATCTCCATTTTAACAATCATTGGAACTTTAAAAGCCTTACCAAACGCCATACAAGTACCCGGTTGTAACGATTTTTGCTTTTCAACAATTTCCGCACTAATATTCGGAAGCATTTTTTTAATATAATCGACATCACGTGGGTGATTCAATTTAAATATCAAAAAGCTTGAACATTGCGAAATAACTGTTTCAGATATTTCTACTGGTCTTTGCGAAATTAAGTTAAGAATTACCCCATACTTACGTCCTTCTTTAGCGATTCTTTCAAAAATATTATATCCAATTAACTCCACATCAGTGTCTTTTTGAATATATCTATGAGCTTCTTCAACAAAAATATGAAACGGAATAGATGCTCTTTGCTTTAAACGTTTAGTAAAATTAAATAGCATTTTTGAATATATCTTAACCACCACTTTAGCAAACCAATCATCGACATCTTCTAAGTTAAAGTTAACAATTTGAGCTTTTTTCCCATTAACCGATACTAAAGTAGCAATATAATTCTCCATAGTAATAAAATTAGGATATCTTAAATATTTTGAATTTTCAGAAATAGTTAAAGAATGTAATCTAACCTTTAAAGTAATTGCATCACTATAAGTCTCATCATTATGTAACAAACCTTCACTAATTAAAGTAAACTCTAAAGCTTTTTCTAAATCCTCTAAAGTATAATATTTGATTTCTGTTGGTTCATAAGTATCAAGCGATTCATCAATAAAGCTCGTAACATACTCTGTCATCAAAATACTTTCTGGAAATTGCCCAGATGTATCAATAGTAAAACATTCTCTAAACTTTCGGGTGTAACCGATTCCTTGAACCGGCGCTTCCATATTAAACTGCTCAGTAGAACAAGTAGCCAAAATAGCAAAGACATCATTACGTTTACTGCTAGCGGTTTGATTTGTATACAAAATACTCATAATCGCTTTGGCAATCAAATGGTTTTTATATCTTATTGAAATATCATCATCCGTCGCAAAAATATTAGCCAATTTAAGCATTCTTTCAATAATGGTTAACTGCGAATGACTATCAGCTCTTAATAACAAGGCCATATCATCAATATCCAAAAGCCAAATCGGAATGTTTAAAATTTGACCTGTTGTCTGCATAGTATTAGTTGTATAAAATTTAAAGTTTAAATTAGGATTAACTTGATTAATGTTTTCTAAAGCATTATGATATTCACCATAAGCATCAAAAATAAAGAAATTTGATTTATAAGGTAATAGCTTTGGATTCCTAAAAATATTTTGTAAAATTCTTGCCACACCACATGACTTACCAGAACCACTATTTCCAAAAATCGCCATATGACTACTAAATAAATCATTAATATCAACCCTAATTGGATAATCATCGTATAATGGACTTACTCCTAAAGTAAATGAACTATCATTGTCTTCACCAACTAATAAGCCGACTTCTTCACGATTAATCAAACGCAATGTCGAACTAAAGGTTGGTTTACGAATAACTCCGCCGACAAAGTGATTACCAACAACTTCACCTAAAAAGCGGATCTTGATAATATCCTTACTAATATCTTCAACCTCACCAATAATCTTTTTCTTATCATCCTCAAAAATAACATGCATATTCATAATATTCGTCGAAATTGAGCCATCACTAGGCGTTGCCACATGTGCCTCTGTATCACTAATATAAATTATTTTCCCAAACATATATTGCCTCCCTATATTAATTCTTTTATTTCATCTTGTATTTTTTCATCTAATGGCTGTATCAACCGTTTAATCTCAGTCGCTTTTTTTAATAATCCTAGTTTCTCTTCATAAAACTCTAATTTGCTAATTGCCTCTTTAATTTGTTTATAAACAGCATTGCGACTAACTCCACTATTTTCACTAATCTCCGCTAAACTTAAATTAGTAAAATAATAATCTTCGAAATATTTTTTTTGTTTATCAGTTAATAAATCACCATAATAATCATAAAGGTTATTTAAATAAATAGTATCATCCATTAAAATAACCCCATCCTGCACTAACAATTAAAATAATTCCAAAGATTATATAAATAATCGTTAAAGCCTTACGCTGATAAATCCGGTGATTATTGTAACCCATAACAATCAAAGCCAAACCGGCAATGATTTCAGCGATTGGTAATAAAAACTCCCAAAAGAACGATAAAACTAACAAAACAATTAAAATTAATACTAATACTAACTGCGTAATTAATCCCGCATCTAACTTAACAGGTTCTTTCATCGTCATCCTCCATCCCTTTAAATAAACCATATATATATTTTTCAATATCAAAAACTCTTAAGTCTTCCTTACGCTCGCCTAAACCAACAAATTTAACTGGTATTCCCGTACTTTCTTTAATAGCCAAAACAATACCACCTTTAGCCGTGCCATCTAATTTTGTTAAAACCACACCAGTAATATTAGTAATTTCTTTAAAGCTCTTCGCCTGACTAATACCATTTTGACCAGTAGTCGCGTCCACTACTAATAAAGTTTCGTGAGGAGCGCCCTCGATTAATTTACCAATGACTTTGTTAACCTTTTCTAATTCTTTCATCAAATTAACTTTATTTTGTAATCGGCCGGCCGTATCGATTAAAACCACATCATAATTTTCATTTTTTGCTTTACTAACACCATCATACATTACACTAACTGGGTCGGCATTTTCCCTATAGACAATATCAACATCAATGTTATGTGCCCACTCTGCTAATTGATCAACTGCTCCAGCTCTAAAGGTATCACCAGCCACCATTAAGACTTTTTTACCCTCATTTTTTAACTTGTAAGCAATTTTACCAATTGTTGTCGTCTTACCAGCACCATTTACACCAACAAATAAAATAACAGTTGGCCCACTTTCTGCGTAATTAATTTTATTAACAATGATATCATTATTAACATAAATAATAAACATCTCATCGACAATAATTTCTCTTAACTTATCAGTCGATTGAATATTTTCTTTTTTTACTCTAGCCTTTAACTTATCGATGATATCCATAACCGTATTAACACCAATGTCCGCCATAATTAAAATTTCTTCTAATTCTTCAAAATATTCATCATCGACTTTATTATGTTTTTTATTTAACTTCATAAGTGAATCTAAAAAATTATTTCGCGTTTTAGAAAGTCCTTTATCATAAATTTGAACTTCTTCTTTTTCTTCTTTTTTAAAGATGTTTTTAAACTTATCAAATAATCCCATGTCCATCACCCTATTATCTATAAATCATTGTACACTATTTAGCTATTTTTGGCAAGGAAAAAACACTAATTATCTTTAGTGTCTTCCTTTTGTTTTAGACCTCTTTTTAACCAACTTTACCGAATTAGGCATTTCTTGATTAAATAATAGCTGTCTTTGAATAATCGGTTCAGTACCTTTTACTAGCTCCTTATAATCTTCATTTTCCAACATCTCAACCGTAAAACATTCCCCAGCCAAAGCATATTTTTTATCAAAATATTTTTTCACTTCTTTAAAATGACAAAAAGTGTAAGCAAACTTCTCATATTGCGTTTTGGACTTTCTATCAACCAAACGGCTAATACGTCCTAAAGCCGGCCCATTTTCTTTTTCGATAAGCTGCCTGCCCTCCTCTAAGACAAACCTTTTAATGGTCTCAAATACTAAAGCTTCTCTTTCCTTTGGTGTAAGTTCATCTTTATTCATCTAACTCTTGCCTCCACTACTCCCATATTATAATATTATTTAGCAAAATGTCAACTAATCACTAATGTCGTCGCATCTAAAAAAACATAATCAGTATAGTACTTAAGCTCTCTAACTAATCGAAATAAAGCTTCATCTTTCGCCTTACATTCCAACATCACATCAACATCTATATTGTATTGTTTTAGTATTTCCAAAAACTCCATAAATTTACAAGCATCAATATATTCACTATGACTTCTTTTTTCTTTAAAACTTTTAGGTGAAGAAAAGTGCATTTTTGGTCTTAATTCATTCTTATTCCAAGTTTTAAAAATCCGCGGCAAGTAGTCATTAATATCTTCTTTATCATTATAACAAAGATAATGGTGATAATCCAAAACCATTGGAATTTTCAACTCTTCGCAAATACTTAAAACATCTTTAACCCCAAACACTTTATCATCATTTTCCAAAATAATCATCTTTTGAATTTCTTTATCTAGTTTTCGAAAATTAGTCTTAAACCTTTCTATCGCCTCCTCCTTATTATTATAAGCTCCGCCCACATGAATAACCATTTGACCAGAAATACCCATCGCCTCAAAAATTTCTTTACCAAAAGCTAAAATTTTTACCGAATTTTCTAAAACATTAATATTTGGACTATTTAACACGCAGTACTCATCTGGATGGATATCCACTCGCATACGATATTTTTTAATTAAATTTCCAATTCTTTCCCACCTTTTTTTATAAGGTTTAATATAATCAAACAAAACACTTTTATGTGTCGCTAAAGGAATTAAATTATGACTCATTCGGTAAAAATGGACCTCATTTTTATAATTATAAGTTAAAATTTTTTCTAAATTATCAAAATTTTCATTAATTTTAATATCTATTTGTCTTTGTGCTTTATCTTCTTTTAACTTTTGATAATGCGAAAATGTCATCGTTTTAGACGCCGTTATTCCTAATGTTAAAGAAATTGCCACATAGCCTAATCTAATCTGCATATCATCACCTTTTATAATATTTCCCATTAAAGTATTTTTATTA
>CALVRF010000072.1 GCA_944358495.1 uncultured Bacilli bacterium | reverse complement strand
TATGGTTTAACATTGGTAAAACAAATTTTGAAAAGAAATAAATTACTTGAAAATGAAAGAAGAATTAATGGAAATATATTTAGCCAAGTATTAAAAATAAAAATGCAAGAAAAAACAGTTGATTAAAATTTATAACTAATCAACTGTTTTTGATTATTATTTAATTAAACTTTTTGGGGTTTCTTCTTCATCTAACCATACGAATACACATGCTTGGCTTCCAATATTTGCGAAGATTCCTCCAAGTGATGCTAGTGCTGATGCTATCCATGCCATCTTTATTCCTCCCTTACTACATTTTGTTTTAAATAATTTTTATAATTGTCATATGATAATCCAAAAGCTTTATATACTAATTTTGATATCATAAAGCATTGTATTAATAATGCCAATATAAAACTGTTGGATAAGAAATTATCTGGTATGGTAATAGCTAATATTACGAATATAGTAGCAGTTACAGTGGACAAAATTTTATAAATTAACCGACGTTTTGGACTAACGATTGGTTTTTTTGCTGTATCCGCGGGACTATTTTTGAATATTAGTAATATACCTATAATACCTAAGATAATTTTGAGCAAAATAGGGATGGTTACTATTGTACTTATGTAGGTACTTCCAATAAAAGCCATTGTAGATGAGACAAGACAAATCCAACTTTTAGTGGCGTGTAAGCCAAAAGAGGTTGCTCTTATTAGATTATAAATTACTGTAAAAATAATCAGCTCTTTTAATATTCCTAATATAAGTGCAATAGCAAATATGATAATAGTTTTTGAAATGGTTATATAGATACTGGCCAAGCCATATCTTATTTCTTCTAATTTTTCTTCAGTATACTGTGGACATTGGTTCTTAATTAAATTCATGGAGTGACCAACTATTAACTCTTTCATACTACCAACTACCTTCTCTATTTGCACCTTTATCATACCAACAATTTTTGTCAAAATTGGTCGAAATGTTTTATTAACTATTTTTGTAGTTTGAAGTGAATAATCGGTATAACAGATAATTACACTTATATGCGTTGGAGCTAAAATTTAATACGTTGGAACTTTTTCTGGTTTTAAGGCGATTTAATTTAGTAAGATACAAGTACCGCGGTAATAAGTTGTTTGATGTAATTAAAATTTATGTCGTATTTTGTATGCTTGTTTTCCTTGAGTTTCAAGGCTATACGATGTATATTTGAGTTGTAAGGAATATTACTAGAAGGGAGATGTATGGATGCGCGGAAAAGTGAAATGGTTCAATAATGAAAAGGGCTTTGGATTTATTGAATACAATGATGAAGAAGATATTTTTGTTCACTATTCTTCAATTCTTACAGAGGGCTATAAAACACTAGTAGAGGGCCAATATGTAGAATTTGAATTAGTTAGAACTGATAAAGGCCTTCAAGCTAAAAACGTAGTAGAAATCAAAACTGCACTTGTGTAGTTTTTTCTTGGCTTTTTATAGATATTATATGGTATTTCATATTATTTTTACAATAATTATGATATAATATAATTGGGAGATGATAATATGGAATATAGAATTCACGGAAAAAAATTTAAAGTTACAGACGATATTAAACGTTATGTAGAAACAAAACTTCAAAGGCTTGATAAATACTTTGAAAATCCAGAAGTCCTTGAAGCAACTGTCGTTATTAGGCCTGATGGAGTTATGTACGTAGTTGAAGTAACAGTTCCAGCCAAAAGAATGGTTTTACGTGCTGAAGAAGTTAACAAAGATCCTTATGCGGGCATTGACCTTGTTTTAGATAAATTAGAAAGACAAATCAGAAAAAATAAAACTCGTATGAGTAAAAAAGCTAATAAGGAAAGGTTTGCTGATTTGGTTTTAGATTTTGAAGTTCCTAAAGAAGAAACTGACAATAATAAAATCGTTAAAAGAAAAGAAGTAGAATTAAAACCGATGAGTGAAGAAGAAGCTATTTTACAAATGAATTTAACTGATCATTCATTCTTTATTTTTAGAAATGCGAAAAATGGTGAAATTGAAGTAGTATATGCTCGTAAAGATGGCAACTATGGAGTTATTAGAGAAAAATAGACTTTTTAGTCTTTTTTTCTTGCAACTCTATTATTTTAAGCGTTTTTTTGATAAAATGGTAATAGACATGAAAGGATGACCGATATGAGTTTTTTAAAGAAAATATTTGACCATGAATATAAAGAATTAGAGCGCTTTAAAGAGATCGCTAATCAGATTGAACTCTTGGATAGTCAGATGAGTGAGCTTAAAGATAGCGAATTAAAAGCTAAAACTGAAGAGTTTAAAAAGCGTTTGGCTGATGGTGAAACATTAGATGATATTTTGGTTGAAGCTTTTGCAGTCGCTAGAGAAGCCGCATATAGAGTACTAAATCAAAAACCATTTTATGTACAATTAATTGGTGGTATTGCGATTCATTATGGTAATATTGCGGAAATGAAAACAGGTGAAGGTAAAACTTTAACCTCAGTATTACCAGCTTATTTAAATGCGTTAACTGGTGATGGTGTACATATTATTACAGTTAATGAATATTTAGCTGGCCGTGATGCTGAATGGATGGGAGAAATCTATAGATTTTTAGGCCTAACCGTTGGGATTAATTACCGTGAGTATTCTCCTGCCGAGAAACGCGAAGCTTATAACTGTGATATTATGTATTCTACCAATAATGAAATTGGTTTTGATTACTTGCGTGATAATATGGTGGTACGTGCTGAAGATCGTGTGCAAAGGCCTTTAAATTTTGTTATTATCGACGAGGTCGACTCAGTATTAATTGATGAGGCGAGAACTCCACTTATTATTGCGGGTGGCAGAATGAAATCAGCTAATTTATATATGCAAGCTGATAAGTTTGCTAAATCATTAAAAGAAAATAAAGGTTATATTTACGACGAAAAAACAAAGCAAGTCTCTTTGGATACTGAGGGTATTAAACAAGCTGAAAAATATTTTAACTTGAAAAATTTGTATGACCTAGAACATACGACATTAGTTCATTTTATTAATCAGGCTTTAAGGGCTAATTATAGTATGAAAAGAGATTTTGATTACGTAGTGCAAGATGGAAAAATTATTATTGTTGACCAATTTACTGGAAGACTTATGCCAGGACGTACTTTTTCGGAAGGATTACATCAAGCGATTGAGGCTAAAGAAGGAGTACAAATTAATGAAGAAACTAAAACTTTAGCAACAATTACTTTCCAAAATTTATTTAGAATGTATAAAAAGATTTCGGGAATGACTGGTACTGCCAAAACTGAAGAAGAAGAATTTAGAGATATTTATAACATGTATGTTATTCAGATCCCAACTAATAAACCGGTTATTCGTAAAGACTATGGTGATTTAATTTTTGCAACGGCCGCAGGGAAATATTCAGCTATTGTTAAAGAAATTAAAGAAAGACATGCCAATGGTCAACCAGTTTTAGTTGGTACGATTGCGGTAGAAAATAGTGAGCTTTTAAGTAGTATGCTTAAAAAGGAAAAAATTCCACACGAAGTATTAAATGCTAAGAATAATGCACGTGAGGCGGAAATTATTGCGAAAGCTGGTCAAAAAGGCGCTGTAACGATTGCTACTAATATGGCAGGTCGTGGAACGGATATTCAATTAGGCGAAGGTGTTAAAGAACTTGGTGGATTATGTGTTTTAGGTACCGAACGCCATGAGTCTCGTCGTATTGATAATCAGTTAAGAGGACGTTCAGGACGTCAAGGGGATCCAGGAATGACTCAATTTTGCGTATCTTTTGAAGATGATTTGATGGTACGTTTTGGTACTGATAGAGCCAAAATGTTACTTCAAAGAGTTGGTTTTGATGGCGAACTTTCTATTAGAAGTAAGTCATTATCTAGATCAATCGAATCAGCCCAAAAAAGGGTTGAGGGAAATAATTTTGATACGCGTAAAACTTTATTACAATATGATGATGTTCTAAATAATCAGCGCGGGATTATTTATGAGAAACGAAATAAAATATTAGATAGCGAGTCTATTCATGATGATGTATTACAAAGCTTTTATGACCATATTGAGGCTTTTGTTAAAGACCATGTAAATAGTGATGGTAATTTAACTGGTTTAGATGTTAGTGAAATTTTAGAATCAGTTAATCAAAATTTATTAACGGATCCTTTAGAGATTAAAGAACTTGAGGAATTAGATGCTGATAGTTTAACTAAGACTATTTATGATGAAGTGATTAAGGAATACGATAAACGAATGTCAGAAGTTCCTGAAGAGATTCGTAACGAATTTGAAAAGGCTGTGACTCTTAAGGTTATTGATACTCATTGGATGGATCATATTAATGAAATGAGTTTGCTTAGGGAAGGAATTCATTTAAGAGGTTATGCCCAAGAGAATCCGCTCCGAGCTTATACGGCTGAAGGTTATGAAATGTTTGATAATTTGCTAGATACAATTGATAGAGATGTGACTAGATTCTTATTACATGCTGAAGTTAGACAAAATACGGAAAGACAGCAAGTGATTAAAGGGAAAGCCGTAGAAGATCAAAATAAAGTGAAGAAAAGACAACCTAAGCGAGTTCAAAAGATTGGTAGAAATGACCCTTGCCCATGTGGGAGTGGAAAAAAGTATAAAAACTGTTGTGGCAAATAGCTTATAAAATAATGAAAAAGTTTTTGGAAACAATTTTGGCAACAAAAAAAGTCAGCATTCATTTTATTTAGCAAGAGTGAAATTGAAACACAAAACATATGTGGTGGTGAGTATAAAATGGAAAAATTTTATTTGGAAATGCCTTCGCTGGAAAGAAAAAATCAAATCATAGATTATGTAAATGAATTTGCACTTTATAACTCCGAGACAAATGGTATGGGCTCGTTAAGAAAAATGTTAGAAGGGTACACGTTTGAACAGGCATTAGAAATGTGTCTCAGCATGCAAGATGAAGAGTATGCTAAAAAATTAGGAAGATGTCAGTCTAAAACGTTTTTATTGATTAGAGAAAATGATGATAGAATCATTGGTGCCATCAATGTTCGTTGGAATTTACCAGAAAGTATGAAACAATTTGGTGGCAATATTGGGTATGGTATTCGTCCGACCGAAAGAAAAAAAGGATATAATAAGATTAATTTATATTTAGGTTTAATTGAAGCACAAAAATTGGGATTAGACCGAGTGATGTTAGATTGTGATGTAAATAACCTAGGTTCTGTAAAAACCATGCAAGCTTTAGGTGGCAAATTAGAAAGAATAGAGGTGGATCCATCCGATGGAATCTTGACTAGTGTATATTGGTTTGATGTGAATGAAATAATTGATAAGTATCAAAATGTATTCAAAAATAATATATGTATAAAATAAAAAATGACTAAGAAAGAAATGGGAATAGATAAGTAGGAAAAAAGGCGTGAACCATGGTTTAGTGTGTTCTCTCCTTTTTAATTTAAAAATGATAATTTAATAGAGGAAATCAATCT
>CALVRF010000071.1 GCA_944358495.1 uncultured Bacilli bacterium | reverse complement strand
TTTCACCATTTTCATTATATCATGAATGTTTAAAGTTATAAAGAGCGAAAAAAAACAGCTTAGTCAAAACTAGCCGTTTAAGAACGTTTACATTTCATATTATTATTGGGGCGCTGATTACAAATAACATCCCCAAAGGTGAGATTGCTGGCACTCATCGTGCCATCATTATACATGATAATAGCTCCAGCTTCTGGTAACTTTCCCTCAAAATTAATCGTTTCGTTAATTATATTTTTTTCCGTTTGGGAATAAATGGTATAATTACCTTTATCAAATATAACTATAAATGGAAAAGAAACTTGGGTACTCATATTGGCTTTGGCATATAATATTTCTACTGTGTTTACTAAGTTTTCAGCACTGGTTTCAGTACTAGATACCTTTGATGTAAATATTATTGCTTGAACAATTGGTGTTAGTAAACAAATGATGATTCCAATTAAAACAATAACTATGACGCTTTCCCAAATTTTCTCATTACGCTCCATTTTATTCACCTTATATTTAAGTTTATCATAAATAATTATTTTTAACAATTATTAATATGAAAAAAGTCTTATTTTAAGACTTTAATCAGTCGTGGTTATAACCTCACATGACATTGTGTTACCATCATCTGAATTACATTTATAGTTGTCAATTATTAAATCAGTACAAGTTATTATGCCAGTGTCAGAATCAATAGTTATTTTCCCACCTGTTGGTTTTGTTCCACTTACAACAACTTTTTCGCCTCCAATAGTCGCATTTCCAGTAGAACTAAAAGTTACATCAGCTTTCGCTGGTACGGCAGAATTTAATTGGGCCTGCGCATAAGCCATTCTAACGGCTTCAATTGCTCCCCAAGCACTATCTTCAGCAGCATCTTCTCTAGCTTGGTTAATAACATTTAAAACAATCGGAGTGGTGATTAAGGCAATAATAGCCAAGATAATGATAACTGCTAACAATTCAATTAAAGTAAAACCTTTATCATTTCTCATCTATTTCACCTCCTCACTCTCTTACTATGTTTAATATAACATATTTATTTAGAAAATGCAATGTCTATTTTTTTAAAATTTACAAGTTTTGTCGATTAATCATTTAAAGATATAATAATAGCTTTTAATCTTCTTTGCTCTTTGGTTAATTGCTCTTTTTCGTTTTCAACAATTTGTTTTGGAGCTTTACTAATATAGTTTTGGTTGGCTAGTAATTTTTCTCTTCTAGCTATTGATAATTCTAAACGTTCTTTTTCTTGATAAAGTTTTTCTAATTCTTGGGCTTTATTTTGGGTTCCATCATAATAAATAGTAACTGTAGTTCCTTCGAAGTCTAAGTTAGTAGTATCTTCTTTCCCTTGAATACTTGTTAATTTTAACATTTTATCTAAAAGACGTTGATTTTGAGTTAATATATCACTATTATGTGACAAAGAAATTTCTTTAATATTATTTTCTAATTTAAATTTTCTAACTCTTTTAATTAATTCAATAATGTCATCCATATTCGCACTTTCTTTAAAGTTGTAATCTTTATTTATTTGTGGATAACTACTTAACATAATTGATTCTTCAGTATTTGGTAGTTTGGTATATATTTCTTCGGTAACGTATGGCATAAATGGATGTAACATTTTTAAAATAGCTTTTAAGGTATAAACTAATACGGATTTGGTAGTGTCGTCCATATTTATTTTAGATAGTTCAATATACCAATCGCAGAAATCATTCCAAATAAAATTATATAATTCCGCACCAACAATATTAAATTCATATTTTTCCATATGAGTAGTTACGGTTTTAATCGTTTTATTTAGTTCGTTTAAAATCCATTTATCGGCTAGTTTCAAATTTTGATATGTTTCATTATAGTCATCAATATTTAATAAAACATAACGAGAAGCATTCCAAAGTTTATTAACAAAGTTCCAAGTGGATTTAACTTTTTCGGTATCATATTTTACATCCATACCAGGAGCGGAAGATGTAGTTAAGAAAAATCTTAAAGAATCGGCTCCATATTTTTCAATTTCATCCATTGGATCAACACCATTACCTAATGATTTACTCATTTTTCTACCGATAGAATCTCTAACTAAACCATGAATTAAACAATCTTTAAAGGGTCTTTGACCGGTAAATTCAATACCTTGGAAAATCATGCGACAAACCCAGAAGAAGATAATATCAACACCAGCAATTAAAACGTCATTAGGATAATATCTTTCTAGTAAATCGGTTTTTTCAGGCCAGCCCAAAGTACTAAATGGCCATAAAGCTGATGAAAACCAAGTATCTAAAACATCTTCGTCTTGAACCCAATCATCCCCTGGCGCTTCATAACCAACATATACTTCGTCACCTTTATAATAAGCTGGAATGCGGTGTCCCCACCATAATTGTCTTGATATACACCAATCATGGGAAATTTCAAACCAATGATTTAAAGTTTTTTCAAAACGCTTAGGGAATAAATTTACTTTAGTTTTAAGATTCTTTTGATTTTCTAAAGCATTTTTAGCTAGCTTTTCCATTTTAACAAACCATTGTTTTGATAGATATGGTTCAACTACGGCATTACTACGTTCAGAGTGGCCTACTGAATGCATAATACTTTCGGTTTTGATTAATAAATCTCTTTCTTTTAGTTCTTCTACTAGTTTTTCTCGGCATTCATAACGATTCATCCCTTCATAATGCAAAGCATTTTCATTCATCGTGGCATCAGGATTCATAACAATAATTCGCGGTAAATTATGTCTATTTCCTACTTCAAAATCGTTAGGGTCGTGGGCTGGAGTTATTTTAACGCAGCCAGTTCCTTTTTCCATATCAGCGTGCTCATCCCCAACGATAGGAATTAGTTTATTTACAATCGGTAAAATTACGTTTTTACTAATTAATTTATTATATCTTTTATCGCTAGGATTAACGGCAACTGCGGTATCACCAAATAAGGTTTCTGGTCTGGTAGTAGCTACTTCTAAATAATCGTTTGTGCCTTCAATAAAATATTTTAAATAATAAAATGTTCCCTCTTCATCATTATAGATAACTTCTTCATTGGATAAAGCGGTCATTTGAACTGGGTCCCAGTTGATAATGCGCTCGCCTCTATAGATTAATCCTTTATTATAAAGATCGATAAAAACCTTTTTAACGGCTTTGGATAAACCTTCATCTAAAGTAAATCTTTCTTTAGAGTAGTCTAAAGCTAAACCTAGTTTGGCCCATTGTTTGTGAATGTTATCGGCGTATTCTTCTTTCCAGCTCCAAGCGGCTTTGGTCCATTCTTCTCTATCCATGTCCCGAGGATTAATGCCTTCATCTCTTAATCTTTTATCAACTTTAGCTTGTGTGGCAATGCCGGCATGGTCCATTCCAGGAAGCCATAAAACGTCATAGCCTTGCAATTTTTTATAGCGAATTAAAATGTCTTGTAAGGCTGTGTCCCAAGCATGGCCAATATGCAGTTTACCAGTTACGTTTGGTGGCGGAATAACAATCGCATAAGGCTTTTTACTCATGTCGCCACTAGTAAAGTAGCCTTTGTTTTTCCAATTTTCATATTTACCTTCTTCAACTTTTAAATGGTCATATTTTTTATCAAGCATTATTATCAGTCCTTTCATCAATATATTTTAAAATTTCTAAATAAAATGGTTTAAACTTTTCATTATTTAATCTTTCGTAAAAATATTTATAGTTTTCTTTTAATTCTTTTAAACAAATAGCATTATTAATATCAAAAGCAAAAGCAAATTTGGCGACAATTTGGTCATTAGTATTGTGCCATAAATTGATATTAATAGTCTGATGTTTGTTAAATTCATTTATTACAGCCTCACTGATGGGTTCATCTGTGACTTTTAACTTATATTCTTTTAAATACCCTAGCAAATAAATAATATCAATTTTATCAGTATCCCTAATTAATTTGGCATGCATAAGAGCTTTTTTATTAGTAGTATAAGGAATACTTAATTTATTATGATTTTTAATAGCAAACTCAATTGTTTCATAATATTTTTCGGGTATATTAAAGTCTTTGATTTGATTTTGTTCAAATAAAAGGTGCACGCTATAATCGGCATGATCGATATTTTTAGAATCGTCGAAAGAAGAAAAATTTTTATACTGCTCAAATCTTCCAATATCGTGAAGTAGACCAATGATTGAAGCGATTTCAATATCTTCTTTACTAAAGTTCAATAATTGAGCATATTTTTTACTTAGGTTAATGACCCGGTATGAATGATTATATTTTAATTTTATGTTCTCTTCATTTAAATCATAATTTTGAACATATTTATCAAACGCTTCCAGCACACTATCCTCTCCTTTGAAAATAAAAAAACGCCCTTAAACATAAGGACGTGATTAACGTGGTACCACCTTAATTCGTAAGTGATTACTTACCTTGAATATTTAACGCATATATACGGAATATCTTAACTATTCGGATATTCAGCTTGGTCAAGCTACCTTCAATATATTTTACTGTTAGTTTACACCAACCACTAACTCTCTTGTAAGTAAATATATATCTACTCCTCTTGGTCTTAGCTATTGCTTCAATTATACTATAATTTGTTTTTTTGTCAACCAATTATTTGGTATTTTTCGGTATTAATTTGGAAATTCTTTTGGACATCTTCTAAACTTAAAGCTGATTTATAAATGGTTAAATTGTAAAGATTGCCTCTAAATAAATTGGTGTTATCGATATTAGAATTGCCAAATATAAGATTATCAACATGGAACTTAATGTTTTTTGTATCAGCCCGGTGAACAAAATGGGCATCATTTAAATAAACGTCAATACCTTGACCACCTTGCATAACTATCGTTAACTGAACAGTTTGATTTAGCAAAGGATAAAGGGTATTATTGACACTAACATCGGCGCATACTTCTTCTGATGAAGTATTATAATAGCAAAAACTAGCTACGGTATCATCAGCGGTTTGTTTTATATAGGCATACACCCCGGCTTTATCTGTAGGACTATAATAGCCAAAAATACCTCTAGACTTACTGGCATTTTGTAGATTTAAAACGGCAGAAATGGTAAATGTTTGACCTAAGTCACTTGCTTTAAATCCAGTGTCTAAATAACTACTGGTGCCATTAAAAACTAGATGGCGCTCAGTATAACTGTTACTGGCAAAATTAATTAAAGTAGCATCGTGACCATTACCGCTTTGATCCATCCATGTGTCATTATCGGGAGGCTGCAGGCCATCATATAAAGCATAAATATTTTCTGTTTGGGCATAACCGTATTGAATATTATTTAAAGCATTTTCCTTTAATTTATCCATACTTAATTTACGATTACCTAAAATAGCTAAAGTACTCATCATGACTACTAAGAATAAGGCAAGCATACCATATAATAAAGCAGAACTAATAAAGCCATTTTTTTTCATAGATAAGCCTCCTCTATTTTAATTATACAATATCTATTTTTTTTAAACAAGCTAAATTTTAATTTATTTAATACAAAAACAAACCTTATTTAATGGAAACTATAAGG
>CALVRF010000070.1 GCA_944358495.1 uncultured Bacilli bacterium | reverse complement strand
TTGACAAAAGTTTGGTGAAATTTATCGATGTATTTGCATATAATGAAAGGGCAATTAATTTCTATAATAAAAATGGCTATCATTCGAGAATGATAACTAATATTAAAAAGCTATAATATATGATTAAGTTTTAGCTACTTAATCATTTTTTGTATTTCTTTATACATTGGATTTTATTAAAAAGATATTTTTTTTGAAATTTTAATTTTAGGCTTGACTTAGAGCTAAGTCTAAGTCATATAATTAAAATGTAGAAGGTGAAAATATGACAATAAAAGAAGTGGCTGAGAAATTTGGCTTGACTAATGATACTTTGCGGTATTATGAAAAAGTTGGTTTAATTGGTCCAGTTAAGAAAAATAAAAGTGGCATTCGTGATTACAATGAGGCTGACTTAAAGCGAATTGAGTTTATTAAGTGTATGCGGTCAGCGGGACTACCGATTGAGGTTTTGAAAAAATACGTAGATTTGTTTGATGAGGGTGCTGATACGGTTGGAGAGCGACGTAAGCTTTTGGAAGATCAGCGGGATATTTTAAAGGAAAAAATCGATAAAATGAATGAAGCGTATGATAGACTTAATTATAAGATAAAAATGTATAATGAAAATAAATTAGAAGATTTACTTAAAGAAGGAAAACAATGATAGAAGACGCAAAGAAAAGGTATAATGATTTATTTGATGGTAAAGATATATTTAAAGATGACCCCGATATGAATGAAATATTTGGCAATTTTGCTTTTGATGAGGTACTTAAAAATACTAATTTAAATGATAGGCAGCAAATGCTAGTTATTTTAGCTAGTCATTTAGCTAATGGAGCAGTTAAAGGTTATAAATTATATTTAGAAGTGGCTTTAAATTTAAAGGTGAGTCCTTTGGAATTAAAGGAACTTTTATATCAGGCGGTTCCTTATATTGGAATGGCTAAAGCTTATGATTTTTTTGAGGTGACTAATTTAGTATTTAAAGAAAAAGGAATTGCAGTGCCGATTGCCAGTACGAAAACGGTAACTAAAGAAAACCGTTTTGCTAAAGGGCTGGAAGTGCAAGAACGTTATTTTGGAAAGGATAATATTGCAGCAATGAGAGAAAATGCACCTTTGGATCAAAAACATTTTCAAGATTTTTTAAGCGATTATTGTTTTGGAGATTTTTATACTCGTGAAGGACTTACTGATAGTGATAGGGAATTAATTACTTTTAGCTTGATTGCTTCCTTAGGTGGCTGTGAAAATCAATTAAGAGGTCATACAGCTGGTAATTTAAGCGTTAGTAATGGAAAAGAGGTTTTAATTGGTGCTGTTACGGTACTTTGCCCTTATATTGGTTTCCCAAGAACGCTTAATGCTTTAAATATCGTAAATGAAGTTTGTAAAGGAGAATAGGTAATGAAGAAATTATATTTTGAGTGTTATTCTGGTATTAGTGGGGATATGACAGTTGGGGCTTTGATTGATTTGGGAGTTAATGAAGAAAATTTGATTAAAGCTTTAAAAAGTATTCCGGCTAAGGGATTTGACATTAAGATTTCTAAAGTAAAAAAGTCAGGTCTTGATGTTTGTGATTTTGATGTTATTTTGGATAAAGAGCATGAAAATCATGACCATGATATGGAGTATTTACATGATCATCATCATGAACACCATCATCACCATGAACATCGTAATCTGAAAGATATCGAAAAAATTATTGATGAAACAAAAATTAATGAGCACACTAAGAAAATAGCTAAGAAGATATTTAAAGTTTTAGCGAAAGCAGAAGCGAAAGTACACGGGGTAAAGATTGATGATGTCCATTTTCACGAAGTAGGCGCGATTGATTCGATTGTCGATATTATTGCGATTGCGTATTGTATTGACGAACTGGGTATTAATGAAGTAGTTACTTCTAGTCTTTATGAAGGTAAGGGTTTTATCTGTTGTCAGCACGGTTTAATCCCGGTGCCAGCTCCGGCCACTTTGAATATTATTAGTGATTACCATTTGGATTTACATTTATTAGATATTGATGGGGAGTTAGTTACACCAACGGGAGCAGCGGTAATCGCGGCTTTGAAGACGGATGATAAATTACCAAGTAAATATAATATTTTAAAAGTTGGAATGGGTGCGGGTAAAAGAGATTATCCAACTTCAGGAATTTTAAGAGTAATGATTATTGAAGGAGGAGAAGGAAATGAATGAAATTTTTAAAAGAGGAGAAAAGAATCCTTATGGACAATATTTTGTTGGTCAAAGTTATTTAGAAATGTTATCAACTGAAGGTGTAGTTATTGGAAATGTAACATTTGAGCCAGGGTGTCGTAATAATTGGCACATCCATCATGCGAGTAAAGGGGGCGGTCAGATTTTATTATGTACTAGTGGCCGCGGATATTATCAAGAATGGGGGAAAGAAGCTAGAGAATTGCATCCAGGTGATGTCGTTAATATTAAAGCTGGTGTTAAGCATTGGCACGGAGCTGCTAAAGATTCTTGGTTTACGCATATTGCGGTTGAGGTTCCTGGTGAGGATACTTCTAATGAGTGGTGTGAGCCAGTTAATGATGAAGAATATGATAAATTAAAATAGTTTTCAAAATGGGAAATTCGCGCGGAAATATTGACGAAAAAAGGAAATTGTTATTTTCTCTTGTTAAGGCTAATTTAATATGTTAGAATGGCCTTGATAAGGGGGATAGGTATGAATGAACTTGTTTCAAAAGATAATGTTAATGTAGAAAATTTGATTTATGAAATACGTGGAGTTCAGGTGATGATTGATTCTGACTTGGCTGAACTTTATGACACTCAAACGAAGCGAATAAATGAGGCTGTATATAGAAATAAAGAAAAATTTCCCGAAAGATTTAGCTGGATATTAAATGATTACGAGCTACCAATCTTGAGGTCGCAGTTTGCGACCTCAAAATCTCGCGGTGGTAGAAGGTATGCCATTAGGGTTTTTACTGAACAAGGCGTTGCGATGTTAGCAACAATTCTAAAAACTGATGTTGCTACAAAAGTAAGCATTAAAATAATGGATGCCTTTGTGACTATGCGAAAATATATTTCGAGTAATTTAATTGAGCAAAAATATATAAATAGTTTAGTGTTGGAGGACCATGAAAAAATAAAAGAACTAGAAAATTCATTTCAAAAGTTTGAAGAAAAAAGAAAAGTTAGTGAGATATATTTTAATGGCCAAATATATGATGCTTATTTTAAGGTGTTAGAGATATTTAAAGAGGCAAATGAGAAACTGGTAATAATTGATGGATATGCTGATAATACGCTTTTAGATATTGTGAGAAGATTAAAGGCTAGAGTGATCATTATAACAAAATATGATAATTTACTTACTAAACAAGATATTAATAAGTATAATAAACAATATAATAATCTAACAGTTATATATGATAATACATTTCATGATAGATATTTTATTTTAGACGATTCTATAGTTTATCACTGTGGAGCAAGCATCAATAGAATAGGTTATAAGACATTTTCAATTACTTTAATCGGAGATAAAGAAGTGTGTGATTTATTGTTAGCTAGAGTTAATAAAATTTAAAAAAAGGGTTTTGGTATTTTCTCTTGTTAAGGCTAATTTAATATGGTAGAATGGCCTTGATAGGGTGAATGGATATGAAAAATGAAATTGTATTTTTCAAAAATCAAAATGTTAAGTTAGAAGTAAATGTGAAAGATGATAATGTGTGGTTAAATAGAGAATAGCTATCACAATTATTTGATAGAGATATAAAAACCATAGGTAAATAGATCAATAATGCGTTAAATGAGGAACTGGATTGTTCAACTGTCGCAAAATTTGCGACAGTTCAAAAAGAAGGCACTCGCGTGGTTACTCGTAATGTTGAATATTATAACCTTGATATGATTATTAGTGTTGGTTATAGGGTAAAATCTAAGAACAGTATTGTTTTTAGAAAATGGGCCAATAAAGTTTTGAAAGATTATTTATTGAAAGGTTATGCTGTTAATCAACAACGATTAGGATATTTAGAAAAAACAGTAAAATTGATTGATATTGCTAGTAGAATGGATGATGAATTAAATGATAATGAAGCTAAAGGAATTATATGCGATATATTAGTGGGGATATGGTAGAAGAGTGATTGATAATAACACTCTAGCAGCATTAACTTTGTTGATTGTTCAGTCTAATCTGAAAGAAAAAGAAGTAATTATCAATTTGGTTATGAACTTTTTAGAATAATTTGAAAGGTGGTGAAGTAGTTGAAAACTTTATTAGTATATTATTCTTATACCGGGAATACTAAAATGGTAGCGGAACATTTACAATCTAAACTTAACTGTGATATTTTGAGGCTTGAGCCACAAACACCATATAGTGATGATTATAATAGTGTTGTAAGTCAAGGACAGGAAGAAGTAAATAGCGGATTTACCCCGAAATTACAAAATTTGGATGTTAATCTAGATGATTATGATATAGTTATTTTAGGTTCACCAATTTGGTGGTATACCTTTAGTCCAGTTATGCGTTCGTTTTTGACATTTAATAATTTAAATGATAAGAAAATTTATGCTTTCTTTACTAATGGGGGTTATGGTTTAGGTCATAGCCTTAGTGATTTAAATGAGTTTGGATTAGAGGTTACTGATTATTTAGAGGTACCTTTTGAAGGTAAGGAAATGCAAATGAGTTATCAAGAAATTGATGATTTTGCTAGTAAAATAAAATAGGGCATTACTGAATTTTTCAGTTTAGCCATAGATTAAACCATAAAATAAAAGGAGGAAGAAATTATGGGAAAAGCAAAAGTATATTTTATTAAAGATATTACATCAGAAAATATTATTAAAGCATATGAAGCTACAGGAAAAAAACTAGAAGGGAAAGTAGCTGTAAAAATGCATTCTGGAGAAAAAGGTAATCAAAATTACTTAAGACCAGAGTTTGTTAAAGATGTTATTAATCATGTTCATGGTACAGTTGTCGAATGTAATACAGCTTATGAAGGCGCAAGAAATTCAACTGAGAAACACAAAAAATTAATTGAAGAACATGAATGGACAAAATACTTTCCATTTGATTTATTAGATGAAGAAGGACCTGACATGGAACTTGATATTCCAAATGGCAAAGTATTAAAGAAAAACTATGTTGGTAAGGATTTAGCCAATTATGATTCATTATTAGTTTTATCACACTTTAAAGGTCATGCTATGGGTGGATATGGCGGAGCTTTAAAACAACTTTCTATTGGCTGTGCATCATCTGCTGGTAAGACTTTAATTCATACGGCTGGAAAAGTTAGTGACCAAAAAGAATTATTTAATAATTTACCAGAACAAGATAGATTTTTGGAAGCTATGGCTGATGCGGCATCTAGCGTGGTAGATTACTTTAAAGGCAATGCTGTTTATATCAATGTTATGAAAAATATTTCTATTGATTGTGATTGTGATGGTAATGCTTCAGCTCCTTGTATGAATGATGTAGGAATTTTAGCTAGTTTAGACCCAGTAGCAGTAGATCAAGCTTGTTTGGATTTAGTGTATAATAGTACTGACCCTGGAAAGGATAAATTAATTGCTAGAATTGAATCACTTCACGGAGTACATACAGTTGAAGCTGCTGCTGATTTAAATGTTGGAACTCGTGATTATGAATTAATTAATGTTGAATAA
>CALVRF010000069.1 GCA_944358495.1 uncultured Bacilli bacterium | reverse complement strand
TTTAGGTAAAAAATCTTTAAAAGAAGTTATGGATAAAATTAAAGATATGGGACTTAAATTCCGCGATGAAGATTAATAGTTAGGAGGAAGAAAAATGGCTTATAGAAAATTAGGACGCGATAATAAACATCGTAGAAGTATGCTTGCTAATTTAACTAGAGACATCATCAATAACGAAAAAATCGTTACAACCGAAACTAGAGCCAAAGAAGCCCGTAAATTTGTTGATAAAATGATTACTTACGGAAAAGATGGTTCTTTAGTCGCTAGAAGAAAAGCATTAGCGTTCTTACAAAATGATAAAGAAACTGTTAAAAAAGTATTTGACGTTCTTGCACCAAGATATACAAAACGTAATGGTGGTTACACAAGAATCTTAAAATTAAATGAACGTAGAGGCGATGACGCTTTAATGGTTCAAATTGAACTTGTAGAGGAAGATGCTAATTAAGTGTCTTTTTCTTTGACAAAATATCAATAACCATATATAATCAAAATAGGTGAGATATATGGTAGAATTGCAAGCAGAAGCCTATTATTATAAAATTATTAAAAGCAAAGAACAAGATATTAGTGAATATCTTCCAAGTCCCCATATGAAAAATTTTGCTGCCATTATGGAAAGAATCATTGACAAGTTAAAAGAAGATTTAGAAACTTTCAAAGAATTAAGCTTAGAAGACCCTAATAATCAAGAAGTAAAACAAGATATTATAAATTTGCAAAGCAAAATATCCACCTGTCAAAATCATTTAAACCCTAAAGCTAGAGGGATAAAAAACAATATAATATTTGCGACAACCGCCAGTGCTAAAATATTTATAGCAGAAGACTTAAAAGATATTGACTCAGGTTATTATAAAGATGTTTATGATTCATTATGTTTTTTAATCGATAACCGTAAAACTAGCGATCCTCGTAAACAAAAAACACTTACCAATAATAAGGAACGTATAGGTATAAGAGAAATAAAAAATGGGCAAGTAAGAATTTATTATCAAACCCTCCCTAATGATAACTACTATGTTTTTTTAATCACTATAAAAAAAGCCGATTGGTCTAAACGAGATGATAATAAACTAAGTACCCGTGTAAAACAAATACAAAAGGAATATGAATACTATTCCCAAATGTCGCAAGAACAATTAGAACAGCAATTGGAACATAATCAACCAGAACTTGAATTAGTTATTCATGCATTACAAAAATATTTAGAGGTAGATTCATCTAAACCAATATCGCCAATAGCTGGTGGCAGCAATCCAAAAGTTGTTATCGCTGATAAAGTTGTTTCATCAAAAGAACTTGATGAAGATACTAAGCTAAAGATGAGTTCTTTAGACTCTAGGTGGAAAAGAGTATATGAAATTGCCAAATGGATATATGAAACAACAGGCTCTATTAATGTTAAATTAAAATATGAAATACATGGATTTCAATTTGGTAGATGGTTGAAAGAACAACGAGATGCTTATGAACAAGGAAAACTATCTGAACTTCAAATAAAATTATTGGAAGATTTAGAGATAAAATGGCACCATCAAAAACACAAAGGCCCACTAAATCACCAAGAAAATCCAACAACTTCGTCTATCCAAGAACATCAAATTCCAAAAGCCATATTTCAAACACCCATAATCCAAAATAAACTAGACCAAAAGTGGCATCAAAAATATTTGTTAGCAAAACAATTTTACGAAGCCAACGGCCACTTGCGCATTCCTATCAATTATGAAATAAATGGGGTGAAATTAGGACACTGGATTTATGCCCAGCGTCAAACCTTTAAAAAAGGCAAAATGAATCCATATCGGCAAAAACAATTAAATGAAATTGGCATGATATGGGCGGTATATAAACCTAGAAAAGAAAAAGTCGAGATTTTAGATTTAGAGCAAGCTCCTAAAATAACTTCTAACCAATCTCCAAATTTAAATGAAACCATTAATCAAATATATAGTAAAATACAATCATTAGACCAAGAAAAAAGAACTCTACTTGAAAACATGATAGAAAATGATGATGAAACTTTAATTCAAATCGATAACAATCATAAAAGAGGAAAGTGATATTATGAAAGCATTAATTACTGGAGCCAGTTCAGGACTAGGCGCTGATATGGCCAGAGTTTTAGTAAATGAAGGCTATGAAGTGATTTTAGTAGCTAGAAGAAAAACAAAATTAGAAAAATTAGCCAAAGAGTTAGGTGACAAAGCCCAAATAATTGTTATGGATATATCTAGTACTTTTAATTGTATGCAGTTATATAACAATGTAAAAAAAGAAAAAATCGATATTTTAATCAATAATGCTGGTTTTGGCTCTTTCGGACCATTTAATAATACCAAAATTGATAAAGAACTAGACATGATTGACCTAAATATTAAAGGTGTTCATACATTAACTAAATTATTTTTAAAAGACTTTAAAAAGCAGGATAAAGGTTATATTTTAAATGTTGCTTCATCAGCCGGTTTTATGCCAGGGCCTCTTATGGCTACTTACTATGCCACTAAAAGCTATGTATTAAATTTATCCCTAGCCATCTCTGAAGAACTTAAAAAAGAAAATAGTAACGTTTCTATAAGTGTTTTATGTCCAGGGCCAGTAGAAACAGAGTTTAATAAAGTAGCCGGAGTAAGTTTTAAAATCAAAGCTTTAAATAGTAGTGACGTTGCTAAATACACTATCAAAAAAATGTTTAAAGAAAAGTTAATAATAATTCCAGGAATATCTATGAAAATATTAGTATTTTTAACGAGATTTGTTCCAAGAAAGCTAATTTTAAAAATTGTTTATAAAATTCAAACAAGTAAATCTAAATAACACAGTTTTTCTGTGTTTTTTCGTAAAATCATTTAAAAAAAGCCCAATTTATATTATAATAATTAAAGCGGTGATGAAAAGATGCAAAAAGTAGTAGAAATTAAAGATTTAAACTTTAGTTATCAAGAAAAAGAAGTCTTTAAAAATTTACATTTAACCATGGAAAGTCAAAAATTTACGGTTGTTTTAGGGCCTAACGGCAGTGGAAAAACCACCCTTTTAAAACTTTTACTAGGCTTTGAAAAAGGTAATAGTGTCATTATGTTAGACTCTCTTCCTGTTATTAAAGAAAATTTAAATCGCATCTATAAAGAAATTGGTGTCGTTTTTGAAAACCAAAACCAAAACTTTGTCGCCGAAACAGTAACCGATGAACTTGCATTCCCTTTAGAAAATCTTAACTATGGAAAAGAAGAAATAACTAAAGCAATAGACCAAGTAAGTGATTTACTGAATATCAAGCATCTTTTAAATGAGGTTCCAAATAATTTAAATGCTGGGGATAAACAATTAGTCGCTCTTGCCTCGGCCTTAATTATAAACCCTAAAATCTTACTGATTGATGAAGGTTTAAATAACTTAGACTTGTCAAGAAAAAATAAAATTTTAAGTATTCTAAAAAAACTAGTAAACGAAAACCAAATTACGATAATTTATTTTACTCATGATAGTGAAGACACCTTAAATGCTGATAATGTGATAATACTAAGCAATGGTAAGGTTCAAGTGGCTAATACTAAAGAAGAAATTTACAAAGATGAAAATAATTTTTTAAATGCCAATTTAGAGCCACCATTTATTATTAAATTATCTAAAAGATTGCAATTCTACGATTTAATACAAGATGACTATTTAAACGCTGAAAAGCTGGTGAATGATTTATGGAAATAAGATTAAATAAAATATCATATATAGCTAATAAAAAGACCCAATTACAAAAAACTATCTTAAAAGATATAACTGCATTAATTAAAAACAACCAAATTACCGTTTTTTTAGGACCTAATGGTAGTGGAAAAACTACTTTGGCTAGTATTATCAGCTTATTAAATAATATTGATAGTGGTAATATAACCTATGACAATATTAAAATAAATAATAAAATTGATAAAATAAATTTAAATATTTTAAAACCTAAAATCGGCTTTATTTATCAAAACTCTTGCGACCAATTTTTTTGTAATACTGTCAAAGAAGAAATTGAGTTTGCTTTAGACAACCTTAATTATCATACTAAAGATAAAGCAAAAAGGATTAAAGATTCTTTAAAATTAGTAGGCTTAAATCCATCTTATTTAGATAAAGACCCCTTAAAATTAAGTAACGGTGAGCAAAAATTACTATCGATTGCCATAACTTTATCCTATAATCCAGAAGTAATTATTTTAGACGAACCAACATTAGAACTCGATAATCATAATCAAAATAAGCTAATTAAGCTAATCAAGTTAATGAAACTGCGTTATAATAAAACAATAATCGTTTTCACTAAAGATTCGAATTTTGCCCATCAAATAGCTGATTATATTTATATTTTAAATAATGGGAGTATTATAGTCAAAGGTCTTAAATATAAAATATTTAAGAATGAAAAGCTCTTAAAAGAAAATAATCTAACCATGCCTGACCTAATAAAATTCTCCTATTTGGTAGAAACAGAAAAAAGTGTTAAAATAGAATATAGAGATGATATCAATGACTTGATGAAGGACATATATCGTCATGTCAGGTAATATAATGATAGGGAATTACTTCCCAGCAAAATCCAATATTCATAATATGAATCCTATCTCTAAAATTATTTGTACTATTTTATTTCTATTAATGACTATTTTTAGTTTTAATATCGAAGTAAGTGGTATTTTAGTTTTACTAGTTATGATTTTAATTATGAATACTAGTATTCCTTTAACGGTTTACTATTACATTTTAAAAAAATTAAGATATATCATCATTATATTCTTTGTCTTATCATCCCTAATCACCTTTTCTTTAATAGCTGGTTTAACAGTAGGTATCAATGTTGTTTTAATTATTTTAATCGTTTCAATTTTAACATTAACAACCCCACCTACGGAAATTGTTTATGGACTAGAAAAAGTTTTATATCCTTTGCAAAAATGCAATATTAAAACCAATACACTAGCCCTTAATATTAGTATGGCTTTAAGATTTATTCCTATATTAATTGATGAGTCCGATAAAATATTAAAGTCCGAAGCTAGTTACGGTGTTGATTATCACTTAAATATTAAAAATAAAATTAAAGCTATCAAAACAATGATAAAACCAGCTATTAAAAGAACCTTAAAAAAACAAAAAGAAATTAGTAAAAGTATGGAAGTGCGCTTGTTTAGTATTTATAAAAGCAGAACTAACTACCGCATCAATAAATGGGGATTTTTTGACACCTATTTAATTATCGTTCATATAGCTATTTTGATAATAATTATCATGAGAGGAGTAATAACATGAGATACTTTATGACCTTTGCCTATGATGGCTCAAAATATAAAGGTTATCAAAAACAGCCAAAACAGAAGACTGTTCAAGGCGAAGTAGAAAAAGCATTAAAAACTATTAATGGAGGCACCAAAGTCGATATCCACGCCTCTGGAAGAACGGACGCCGGCGTTCACGCCTATAATCAAAAAGCTCATTTTGATTTAGAAATGAAACACATAACTCCAGAGAAATTAAAAGATGGTTTAAATAGCCTATTACCTAAAGATATCTATATTAAAGATATAACCATCGTCGATGATGATTTCCACGCTAGATATAATGTCAAAGCTAAAGAATATATTTATATAATCAATATGGGTGAATATAATCCCATTGAAAAAGATTACGTTTATCAATATAATAGAAAATTAGACGTTGTGGAAATGGAAAGAGCTTTAAAATATTTAGAAGGCACTCATAATTTTAAATCTTTTACCAAATCCGATGATGAAAGAGAAGATTATACTAGAACCATTGTTCAAACTAATTTAATTAGAGACATGAAAAACGTCAATAAAATTACTTTATCTTTTCTGGGAACTGGTTTTTTAAGATATCAAGTTAGAAATATGATAGGTACTCTTATAGAAATTGGCGAAGGCAAAAGAAAAAGTGAAGATATTATCGATATTATTAAAGAAGCAGATAGAAGAAAAGCCGGAAAAACCGCTGCCCCAGAGGGTTTATATTTAAAAGACGTTTTATATTAAAAAAAGAGTTAAACTTTTTATTAGTTTAATTCTTTTTTCTTTGTCCTTTCTAATATGTAATCAGTACTTACATGATAAAAATCGGCTAATTTAATTAGTAAGTCAATAGGAATGTCCCTTTTACCACTTTCATATAAACCAT
>CALVRF010000068.1 GCA_944358495.1 uncultured Bacilli bacterium | reverse complement strand
TTTTTCAAACAATAATATAACAAAGGAGTAAAAAATATGGGAAGGCATCGAAAAACTAGAAGAGAATTAAAAAAACAAAGGAAAATAATTGTTATATCTTTAATTGCCTTTTTATTTATCATGGTTGGTGGCTATGCAGCATTTCAGACTAATTTAAATATCACTGCCAAAGGAAATATTAATCCTCGAAATAGTTTATATGTATCTAGTTTAGGTAGTGATGAGACAGGTAGAGGAACCCAAGCTAGGCCATATAAGACCCTTGCTAAAGCTTATAATTCGGCTGCGGCAGAAGCAACAATTTATGTTATGGATAATTTAACAATTGATGAAACGGTTATATTTGACCAAAATAAAAAGATAACTTTAACCAGTGAAACTAATGAAATAAATTCATTATTAAGAGGCAAGGAAGATGAAATGTTATTAAAAATATCTTCAGGTGAAACTACTTTTACTAATATTACTATAGATGGTCAAAACAAAGAAGCTAATTATGCTTTATTACGCGGGGGAAATAAGGCAATTATTAATTTAAATATGGGAACGACTATTCAAAATAATATTGATAATATAGATGCTGGTGGAGGTGTTTCTATTCACTATAGTACTATGACTATAAATGGCGCCAAAATAATTAATAATAAAGCTTTAGGCGGCGGTGGTGGTGGCATTATTACGAATTATGCTACTTTGACTATTAATAGTGGAGAAATATCTAATAATTATTCAGTTGGTAGTGGCGGCGGAATATTCTTTGGTGGCTCCGGAGATTTATTAACTATGAATGGTGGCTTGATTACTAAAAATGAAACAACCCAAGGTGGGGGGATTAGTCTTGCTTCTACTAATATGGTTATGAATGGTGGGGAAATATCGGAAAATATTGCTAACTATAGTGGTGGAGGTGGTATTGCTTTGGGAAGATTTGCTTATAATCAAAGTGTTCCAAGTTCTTTCATCTTTAAAAAAGGCGAAATAAAGAATAATACAGCTACACCATATGGTGGTGGAATTTATTTAACAAATACTATCAGTACCTATACTAATGAAGGTGGAAATGTTTTTGATAATACTCCGGATGATGTTTATAAGGCAAATTCGTGAATAAAAAGCCAAGATGTAATATAAAATATTGTTAATTTAATTATTGACAATCTAGTACTTATTATATATAATTAATTCAAGGCAAAGAAGAGAAGTAGTAGTAAAAGAAGTGTTTAAAGTGAGCTTAGGATAGTGAAAACTAAGTAAATAACCTTTTATGAACGTATCTTGGAGCTGTTTGTATATCTGCATTAAAGATTCAAAGTGCATAGAAATTCTATGAAGTAGAGTGGTACCACGGGTCATCTCGTCTCTATTTTATAGGATTTTTTTATTAAAGGAGGCAAACTATGCAAGAATTATTTTTAGAAACATTTAAAAATTTAGGCTATGATATAACCCCTAAAATTGTTAAATCCAATAAAGAAGCTGATTTTCAGTGTGATGATTGCTTTAAACTAGCTAAAATTTATCATAAAAGTCCATTACAAATCGCTAGTGAAATCGTAACAGAAATTAATAATAATCCTAAGTTTCAGGACTATTTTAAAGAAGTAAGTGCTGCCACCCCAGGTTTTATCAATATAAAAGTTAGCGATAAATATATTTGTGATAATTTAAGAAAGCTAATGCAAAAGGAAATTTTGGGTGCGACTAAAGAAAATAAAACTATTGTTTTAGATTATGGTGGACCTAATGTGGCCAAACCTTTACATGTCGGTCATTTAAGATCGGCTATTATTGGACAGGCTATTAACAATATTTTACGATACAAAGGTAATAAAACTATAGGTGATGTGCACCTTGGTGATATTGGTTTACAAATGGGCCAAGTAATTTATGGTATTCTCGAAGATTTTCCTAATCAAAAAGTCGAAGACATTGACTTAAATTTAGATTATCTAAATAAAACATATCCAAAGATTAGTGGTTTATGTAAAGAAAATGAGGAAGTTAAATCAAAGTGTGCTAAAATTACTAAAGAACTTCAAGAAGGTAATCCAAAATATAAGAAAATGTGGAATAAAATATATAATATTTCTATCAATGACATTCGAAACATTTATAATTATTTAAATGTCCATTTTGATTTTTGGTATGGCGAAAGTGATGCTTACAAATATATTGACGAAATGATTAAATATTTAGAAAATCAAAATATGGTAAGGCTAGATGATGGAGCTAAAGTTATTGATGTTAAAGAAGAGCACGATAAAGTTAATATTCCGCCTTGTTTAATTCAAAAAAGTGATGGTGCCTATTTGTATGCTACTTCTGATTTAGCCACCATTTGGCAAAGAGAAAAAGATTTTCATCCCGATGATATTATTTATGTAACCGATGCTCGTCAAACTATGCACTTTACCCAAGTATTCAGAGCTGCTAAAAAATCTCATATTTATGAAGGAAAATTAGAACACCATGGCTTTGGAACTGTTAATGGAGCTGATAATAAGCCTTTTAAAACTAGAAGTGGTGGAGCCTTAAAATTAGAAGATTTAATTAAACAGGTTCAAGAACAGTTTATTAGTTTAAGAGAAGATAATCAAAAAATGGATAAAGAAGACTTAGATAAAATTGTCAATGCTATTATAAAATTTGCAGATTTACAAAATGATTTAACGAGAAATTATATCTTTAACATCCAAAAGTTTAGTGAAGTATCTGGAAAAACTGGGCCATATATTTTGTATACTTATTTAAGAATCAATAAAATAATTGACAAAAGTAATGGTTCTTTAAGCGATACTATATATAGCGATACTGATAGAACTTTAAGGTTAAAACTTTTAGAAGTAAGTGATATTATCGACGAAGCAGCCGAAGAAAGAAGACCACATTATATAGCTGATTATCTATATGATTTATCAGTTGTCGCCAACAATTTTTATCAAAACAATAAAGTGGCTGGTTTAAAAGGACAAAAGAAGGACGATATTATTACTGTTTTAAAATTTAATAATTTTGTTATTCAAACTTTACTAAAATTATTAGGAATTGAAATTCCTAAAGCTATGTAAAAAACAAAAAAATTTAATTTAAGATATTGAACTATTTTTTTGATTATGGTATATTAAAGTGGATGGTAGTAATGAGCGTACTTACCAAATATTTATAGAAAGGGAAGATGACAATGAATACACAAAATAAGAATGTATTAATAGGAGGTTTATTAGCAATCGTCTTTGTTATGGCTGTAGGTTATGCTGCATTTGCTACGCAGTTAAATATTAATGGTACAGCTAACATTACTTCAACTTGGAAAGTTAACTTTGATTCTAGTAAAAAGACAGGAGCTGGAGTAGTTGACGTTACTTCAGGTGGAAGTGAAACTCCAATTGGAAGCATTTCTTATGCCGACAGTGACCAAACAGCCAATCTTACTGCTAACTTAAAACAACCAGGCGACCAAGTTAAGTTTACTTTAACTATTCAAAATACTGGTACTTTGGCTGCAACCCTTACTACACCAACAATGAGTAGTGAGGATGAAGATATGGAGTGTGCAGGTAGTACTTGTACTAAAGGAAATATTCAATTTACAATGGGTAGTTTAAGTACAACTTCACTTCCAGCTGAAAGTGGAACAGCTACTATAACTGTTACTGCAAGCTTCATCGGAAGTCCAGTGTCTACTACTGGTACAGAGACAGGTAGTATCAAAATTAACTTCACTGCTAATCAAGCATAAATTGATTATATAAAGTTATCTTATTAAAATTTAAGATAACTTTTTTCTTTAAAATTTATAAATGATTTGTTGATAAAGAAAACATAATGTGCTATTATATAAATAATGGTAAATACAATAAAAATCCACACTATTTGCCAAATATTAGTAGAAAGGGAAGAGGTTAAATGGAACAAAAAAATAAAAATGCTTTAATAGGAGGCTTATTAGCAGTCGTTTTTGTTATGGCCGTCGGATATGCCGCATTTGCTACGCAGTTAAATATTACTGGAACTGCCAGCATTACTTCAAATTGGCATGTAGGTTTTGATACTGACAGAACCAGTGATTTGGTACCAACTGCTGGACTTAGTGGTGCTGCTGAGCCTACTGGATCTATTAGTTTTGATGGTGATCAAAGTGCAACGCTTACAGCTAATTTCCAACAACCAGGAGATAAAATAGTATTTACTTTAACTATTGAAAACACTGGAAGTTTAGATGCGACACTTGGAACTCCAAGCATTACAATGTCTAATGGAAGCAGCGGAGATGGTGGACTAAGTGTTACTAGCCAAAGTGGTAATATTAAATTTACAGTTTCTAACCCAGTTTCATCATCATTAGTGGCTAATACCGGAACAACAACGATGACAGTAACTGCTGAATTTGTTAATAAAGAATTGTCAAGTTCTACGAACGAATCAGCTACTGCTACTATTACCATTAATGCTACTCAGGATTAATTTTAAAGCTACTAAATATGGTAGCTTTTTCTTTACATTAAAAATTATATATTATTAAAATTTATTAAAAATGCTTGAAAAATTTATTGATAAAAAAATAAGAATATGCTATTATATAAGTAATGGTAAGCTTGTAACTAAAGTTGCTTGCCAAATATTAGTAGAAAGGGAAGAGGGAATAATGGAAGCAAAAAACAAAAATATTCTAATAGGAGGTTTATTAGCAATCGTTTTAGTTATGGCTGTTGGTTATGCAGCGTTCGCTACACAGTTAAATATTAACGGTACTGCTAACATCACTTCAACTTGGCATGTAGGATTTGACACTGAACAAACTACTACTTATACTCCAACTGCTGGACTTAGTGGTGCTACTACTCCAACTGGAAGTATTAGTTTCTCAGATGACCAACATGCAACACTTACAGCTAATTTTCAACAACCAGGAGATAAAATAGTATTTACATTAACTATTAAAAACACTGGTACTTTGAATGCTAATCTTGGAACTCCAGTTCTTAATATGACTGATGGAACTGAAGATGGTTTAACTGCTACTAGTACTAGTGGTAATATTAAATTTACGGTTACTAATCCAACTCCAACAGCATTAGATGCTGAAACAGGAACAGCTACTATGACTGTAACTGCCGAATTTGTTAATAAAGAATTATCAAGTTCTACTACTGAATCAGCAACTGTTGATATTACCGTTCAAGCAACACAAGCTTAATCAAAAAGTTATCATATACGATAACTTTTTCTTTACGTTAAATGGTATTTTCTCTAAAGTTTTATTTCTAAATTGATTGCTAAGCAAAATAGAATGTGCTATTATATAAATAACGGTAAGCTTGTAATTAAAGTTGCTTGCCCAAATATTAATAGAAAGGGAAGAGGGAAAAATGGATTCAAAAAATAAGAATATTTTAATAGGAGGATTAGTTGCTATCGTATTAGTTATGGCTGTAGGTTATGCGGCATTTGCTACGCAATTAAATATCAATGGCACGGCTAGTATTACTTCAACATGGAATGTTGGTTTTGATACTAGTAAAACCGGTGGAACTGGCGTTGTTGATGCCACTACTGGTACTGGTGGAACAACTGCACCAACTGGGGAAGTTAGTTATACCAACGCTCAAAACGCTAGTATAAGTGCTGATCTTACTCAGCCTGGGGACAAAGTAGTATTTACTTTAACAATTAAAAATACAGGAACATTAAATGCAACTCTTGCTACTCCAGTTATTTCATCAACTGATGATGACGTTGATATTCAAGGATTAACCGCAACTAAAGGAAATATTAAATTTACAGTAACTAGTCCAGCTTCAACATCATTGGTGGCCAATACTGGAACGACAACTATGACGGTAACTGCTGAATTCGTTGATAATACTGTATCTTCATCAGCTAAAGAAACAGCTAGTATTAATGTCCTTATTAATGCAACTCAAGCTACAAGCTAGTTTATAAAAGGAATGCCAAATTCCTTTTTTTGTCTAAAGTTATGTCAATACCAATAAAATTTATTGCTAAAAAAAATTGAATGTGCTATTATATAATTAATAGTAAGAAAAATATTGTTACTTATAGAAAGGGAAGAGTATAAATGGAAAGAAAGAAAAAGAATATTTTAATTGGTAGTTTATTAGCAATCGTTTTAATTATGGCTGTAGGTTATGCGGCTTTTGCCACTCAATTGAACATTGATGGCACTGCCAATATTACTTCAACTTGGGATGTTCATATTAAGAGTATCACTCCAGGTACGCCAGTTGGAACTGCTTCCAATGTCGAAGTGACAAACAATGGGTTAACTGCAACCTTTGAGACAGAATTAGTTAGTCCAGGTGATAGTTTGACTTACACTGTTGTAGTTGAAAACTCTGGTTCGTTAGATGCTGTATTAAGTGATTTAACATTTACACCAGGTAATAATGATGCTATTACTTACGAGTATAGTGGAATTAGTCAAGGTAGTGT
>CALVRF010000067.1 GCA_944358495.1 uncultured Bacilli bacterium | reverse complement strand
AATTATTCGAAAAAAAACCAAAATGCATAGTAAAATAAATGTTATAGAATAAAATTTAGTAATATGATATAATTTTAAAGAAAGGTTTAAATGGTGATATTCATGAAAATATATAATACTTTAACTAAAACAGTCGAAGAATTTGTGCCTCATAACTCAGGTGAGGTAACTTTATACACTTGTGGCCCAACCGTCTATCATTATGCCCATATCGGCAACATGCGTAACTATATCTCCGAAGATATTTTAGAAAAATCATTAAATTATCTAGGCTATAATGTCAAAAGATGTATGAATATCACGGATGTTGGTCATCTAACTAGTGATTCTGATAGTGGCGATGACAAAATGTTAAAAGGCGCCCAAAGAGAACATACAACAGTTTTAAATATTGCTAAAAAATATACCGAAGCTTTTAAAGAAGATTGTCAAAAATTAAATATTAAATGGCCAGAAATTGTCGTTCCTGCCACTTCTTGTATTAATGACTACATCAAAATGATTGAAGTTTTGTTAAAAAAAGGCTATGCTTATATATCAAACGGCAATGTTTACTTTGATATTAGTAAATTAGATGATTATTATGCCTTAACCAACCATAAAGAAGACGAAATGGTAGTTGGGGTTAGAGAGGGCGTCGAAGCCGATAGTAACAAAAAAAATCAAGGCGACTTTGTTTTATGGTTTACTAAATCTAAATTCGAAGACCAAGAATTAAAATGGGAAAGTCCTTTCGGCTTAGGCTATCCCGGCTGGCACATCGAATGTTCTGCTATATCTATAAAATATTTAGGTGAATATTTAGACATTCATTGTGGTGGTGTTGATAATATTTTCCCGCACCACACCAACGAAATTGCCCAGTCTGAAGCCTATTTAGGCCATAACTGGTGTCGTTATTGGTTTCATACTGAACATCTGAATGATAAAACCGGAAAAATGAGTAAATCTAAAGGTGATTTTTTAACCGTCGATACTTTAGTCGAAAAAGGCTATGACCCTATAATCTTTAGATATATGTGTTTAAGTTCGCATTACCGCAAACAATTATTATTTGACTTTGCTAATTTAGATAACGCTAAAGAAAGTTACAATAAACTATTAACTAAAATTCGTAATATTAAAGACGAAGGAACTATTGAAGATGATATAAGAATATATCAAGACCAGTTTAAAAAAGCTTTATCTAATGATCTAAATACTGCGCTTGCCTTAACTACCATTTACGACGTTTTAAAATCTAATTTATCCGGTAAAAGTAAATTATATCTTATCAAGGAATTTGATAATGTCCTATCGTTAAACCTTTTAAAAGAAGAAAAAATCGATGATAAATTATTAACCTATATTCATGAAAAAATTAATGAAAGAGCCCAAGCTAAGGCCCAAAAAGATTATCAAACCGCCGATAAAATTAGAGAAGAACTTTTAAAACAAAATATTGTTATTAAAGACACAAGAGAGGGGACTACTTTTGAAATACAAAAATAATATTAACGGTCTTGTTTTAATCAATAAACCCCAAGGCCTTACTAGTAGAGATGTAGTAAACATCATTCAAAAAAAATTAAATACTAAAGCTGGACACACCGGCACTTTAGATCCTCTTGCTGAGGGCGTATTAGTTGTTTGCCTAGGCAAAGCCACTAAACTAAGTCAGATGTTAACTAGCGATAATAAAGAATACATTGCCGAAGTAACCATGGGCTTAGAGACCGACACTTTAGATAATGAGGGAATAATATTAAAAGATACTAATGCTCAAATACCCCAAGAAGCCATTATAAAGGCTTTAAACCATTTTAAAACCACTTATTACCAAGAAGTTCCCAAATATTCAGCCGTTAAAGTAAATGGCAAAAAACTTTACGAATATGCCCGAAATAATGAAGAAGTTACCTTACCAAAAAAAGAAGTAACTATTTACGATATAAAATTACTAGATCATCAAATAAAAGATAATAAAACTATTTTTACCATGTATACGAAAGTTAGTAAAGGAACTTATATTCGCAGTTTAATAAGAGATATTTGCCATTATTTAAAAACTGTTGGCATTATGACAAAATTAACTAGAACTAGCCAAGGACAATTTAAACTAAAGGATACTTATACTTTAATAGATATTAACAATGGTAATTATCAAATTATTCCTATTGAAAAGGCTATAAATCTTCCTATAATTCAAGTCGATGATAAACTCAAGTTTAAAATTATTAATGGTCAGATTCTAGATGGTTACTCTAAAGATGTTTTATTTATCGATAAAGATAACAAACCTCTAGCTATCTACACCAACAAAGATAATAAGTTTAGACCTAAAGTCATGTTGTATGAAGCCAAATAATTTTTGGCTTTTTAAATTGACAAAAATCTTAATTCCCTATATTATATAGCCCAAAAGAGGTGGAAATATGCACACATTAGAAGAAAAAAAAGCAGCTTTTCACAAAAATGTCGGTTATATTTGTTTAAATGCTGCCAGTGTTGTTTTTAATGATAATAAAGATTTTCCGGTAGAGCAGATTAGACTAGGAAGTAACGTTTATAGTAATAAAAATAAAATGGCTAATTATATTATTGAATATAGTCGTAATGTTCAAAAAGCCATAGCTATGGCTAGAGAGCTAAAAACAATTCAAGATCACGGAGACCACATTGATCCATTTATTATTAAATATCATCCAGCATGGACCGTTTTAAGAGAGCAAAATGATTTTATCATTCCATTGCCACACGAAGAACCATGTCTTAAAACACCTGATTTCAGAACTTATGAAGAATGGGTTCAAGACGAATTTCTTGCTTTAGGAATAAATGTTACTTTAAATCCTAAAATTAATCCTGCAGCTTTAATCAATGAAAAAACTTTACTGGAAATATATGATGTTGACACCATGCAAGAGTTAGTAAGTACTAATAATCAAAATCATTCAGATTTTTATGCTTTTATCAAAGCCTGTAAAGTCAAAAGTTTTATCGATAACTACAATAAACATATTAAAGCAGGAGGCAATCCTAAAGAATTAGATTGCAGTTACAAAGGTGTCAGATATACTTTAGGTGAAGATGGGTTCCCACTTATTACGATCGGCAGTGGTAAAAAAACAAAAAAATATGACTTTAGAAATCCTATAGCTTTAGCTCAATTTTATAAAAAAATGGCCGACAAAAATCCCCATACGGAATATGGCAGAACTTATAAAAAAATGATTCAAAGTAGAAAATTTTAGTAATTTCTTGCATTTTTCCTAAAATTAATGTATATTATTAATGTACTTATCCTTGGATTAAAAGAACTCCATCTTTTTTTCTAGGCATAAGCGAATTTATTAATAAAGGAGGATAGAACATGGCTTTAACAAAAGAGCAAACAGAAAAAATTGTTAAAAAGTATGCCAGAGGTAAAAATGATACCGGTTCAGCTGAAGTTCAAATCGCTATTCTTACTGAAGAAATTAAAGAACTAACTGAACACTTAAAAACTCATACGCACGACTATCACTCAAGACGAGGATTATTAAAAAAAGTTGGACGTAGAAGAAGCATGCTTAAATATTTAAAAGACAAAGACGTTACTAGATATCGTGAAATTGTCAAAAGTTTAGGTTTAAGAAAATAAAGTAGGCACTCTTTTTTGAGTGTCTTTTCTATAGAAGGAGGATATACATGAAAAAAGTATTTGAAATGGATTTTAGAGGCCGAAAATTAATTGTGGAAACTGGAGAACTTGCCAAACAAGCTACAGGCTCTGTTTTAGTTAGATATGGAGATACTGTTGTTTTAACGGCTGCCGTAGTCTCTAAAGATGCAAATTTATTATCTGATTTTTTTCCACTAATGGTTTTATATCAGGAAAAACTATATTCTGTGGGTAAAATTCCAGGTGGTTTTATTAAAAGGGAAGGAAGACCAACCGAAAATGCCACCTTAGCTGCTAGAATGATTGATAGACCAATGCGTCCATTGTTTCCAGAAGACTTTAAACACGAAGTTCAAATCGTTAATACAGTTTTATCCGTAGACCCGAATAATTCGCCGGAAATGACCGCTTTATTAGGCTCATCTTTAGCCGTATCGATCAGTAAAATTCCTTTTAACGGCCCAATTGCTAGTGTAAAAGTTGGAAGAGTAGATGGTAAACTAATTATTAACCCAACTACTGAAGAGGCTGAAGTTTCCGATATTGATTTGACCGTTGCTGGAACTAAAGAAGCCATTAACATGGTCGAATCATCTGCTAAAGAGGTAAACGAAGATGATATGCTAGAAGCCTTAATGTTTGGCCACGAAGCCATTAAAGAATTAATCGCATTCGAAGAAAAAATTATTAAAGAAATCGGTCAGCCTAAAATGGAATATGAAAAATTAGAAATAAGCGATGAATTAAAAGAAGAAATTTCCAATATTATCTCTAAACCTTTAGACGAAGCTCTAAGAATTAAAGATAAACTTGAAAAATATGGTAAGATTGACGAAATTAAAGAAAATTTAGTCAATAAATATAAAGTAGAAAATGAAGATTTAAAACCAGATGAATTAAAAGAATTAATCACGAAAGTTATTTTAGTTTTCGAAGACATCGAATATCAACTATTTAGAAAAATTGTCGTGTTAGAGGGGCAAAGAGCCGATGGCCGAGGCATGAAAGAAATAAGACCACTTTCTGCGGCTATTGACATTTTACCGCGAACTCATGGTTCTGCTTTATTTACTAGAGGAGAAACCCAAAGCTTGTCAGTAACGACCTTAGGTGCGTTAGGTGAACATCAAATTTTAGATGGCCTTGATTTAGAATCTGAAAAACGTTTTATGTTACACTATAACTTCCCACAATTTTCGGTTGGTGAAACTGGCCGTTATGGTGCTCCCGGTCGAAGAGAAGTCGGACATGGGGCTCTAGGTGAAAAAGCTTTACTGCAAGTTTTACCAAGTGAAGAAGAATTTCCATATACAATTAGAGTGGTATCAGAAATTTTAGAAAGCAATGGTTCTTCATCTCAAGCCAGTATTTGTGCGGGATGTATGAGCCTAATGGCTGCCGGTGTACCAATTAAGGCGCCGGTTGCCGGTATCGCCATGGGTTTAATTACTGCTGATGATAAATACACCATTTTAACCGATATCCAAGGTATGGAAGACCATCTAGGTGATATGGACTTTAAAGTTGCTGGAACCAAAGATGGTATCTGCGCTTTACAAATGGATATTAAAATTAAGGGTATTAGTAAGCAAATATTAAAAGAAGCTCTTTACCAAGCTAAAGAAGCTAGACTGCAAATTTTAGATGTTATTACTGATACTATTAAAGAACCACGAAAAGAAGTCAGCAAATATGCTCCGAAAATGGGAACCTTTACAATTGACCCTGAAAAAATTAAAGATGTTATTGGCCGTGGTGGGGAAATGATTACTAAGATTATTTTAGAATCTAGCCATGTCAAAAGTGTTAATGATGTTAATGCCGTTAAAGTTGACTTAGAAGATGACGGAACTGTTGTGATCTATCACTCGGACAAAGACGTTATTAAGGAAACTGCTAGAAGAATTAAAGACATTGTTAGAGAAGTCGAACCTGATAAAATTTATACCGGAAAAGTCGTAAAAGTTGAAGATTTTGGCTGTTTCGTTGAGCTTTGGCCAGGGACAGAGGGCCTAGTTCATGTATCTCAATTAGATACTAAACGTGTTGAAAAACCAAGTGATATGGTTAAAGTTGGTGACGAAATTTTAGTTAAATCATTAGGTTATGATAAAAAAGGTAGGCTTAACCTATCACGTAAAGAGGCCATTAAATAATGTCCGATAAAGCCTTATTAAAAGCCGCTGGGATAATTGCTATTGTTTTAGGGGTTCTAAGTTGCTTAATTATAATTGGATTAATTTGGGGTATTCCCATGATTATCGGTGGTTATAAACTATATGACTATTCTAATTTAGAAGATGAAGAAATAATTAATCATAAGGGAACTATTCTTTGTTGGTCCATCTTCTTTATCTTCTTTTCTTTAATTTCCGGTATTCTAGGTCTAATTTATTACTTTGGGCTTAATAATATACAAAAAAACAAATTAAATTATTTAGATGAATTAGAACGTTTGAAAAAACTTTACGACGAAAAAGCTCTAACTAAAAAAGAATATGAAGCTAAAAAGAAAGAAATACTAGAAACAAAAAACTAGTATTTTTTTAGTGATTATAGAGGTCGCTTAAAAATAAGATGAGTAATATGTAAATGTCAACATAAAAGTTTATAATTATGTCAAAGTTAAAACCTTATAAATTGAGTGAATAAAAAGCACTCATTTTTTATTCCAATTTCCTCTTTGTAGCAGGAACCTGGTATAATCCTATTAGGAAGTGTAATCTTCAAAAAAGAAGATTACACAAATATGACGTATTATACCAACCTACTACAAAGAGTTTTCTCGGCATAAAATCATTCGTTATATTTGTTTGTTCT
>CALVRF010000066.1 GCA_944358495.1 uncultured Bacilli bacterium | reverse complement strand
GATTATAACATAGGAATTTCAAATAAGCAATGTAATTATCCAATTTTTCTCAAATTTATTAGATTTCCTACAATCATCAAGCCAAATTACGCAAAAAATAAAAACAAAAACAAGGTCTATTAGCAATAAAACCTTGTTAATAACTACTTTTCTGATTAACCACGCCGAATATTCTACCATATAATCATAATAACTTTCTAAATTCACCACGATTATATTTCACTAATATACTCTAAAAGCTTAATAAACATTTTAATAAACTTTTTGTCTAATCCTTGTCTACCAAGTTTACGTATTTCAATTCTCTTCTTTTGTATTGACAAATCACTAAATAAAATACTGTCAATCTTCTCTTTCATCTCTGTTGGTATTTGTAAATCATTAATAATGCCCTCAATATCACGATTAATCAAATGCACTGCATCTATTTCAATATCTTTACCACGGCAACTAATAGTTAGCTGCCCAATGGTTTTAACATCATGAACCTCAACAATAAAATCAGGACCATCAATATAAGTTTTAAACGAAACCTTATCACGATTACTGTAAACTTCGACTTCATCAGTTCGTTTAGTGTTTCTAAAAATAATTTTATAATTTCGCTTTTCGGGAATAATTCCACTCTTACCCTCTTTAGCTCTGATAATCACACTATAATTATTTGGCAAATAATTATATTCTATTTCTGTTAATAAATAAAAATCTTTTCGGTATAAATCACTTTCGCCATCATCTTCGAATAAAGTATATGTATTGCTCTGACCAGGGAAAATATGAATTTCCATATTATTTGGCGGTGTTGTATCATTTAAATTGTCATTTGTACCTAATGGAATAATAGCTCCCGATTTAGCAAATACTGGATACTCCTCATCCCTAAAAAATGTTACATAATTGTGTCCTCCAGGAAATTTCTTTCCTGTCACAAAATCATACCACGTACCTTGCGGTATATAAAAATTATGAAGAACACGGTCCATGACCACATCTTTAGGTGTTACAATTGGACAGACTAATAAAGATTCACCAAAATAATATTCATTACGATATAATTTGTCATCATAAAATTCTGGGTTAGTATAATAAACTGGTTTAATTAATGACTTACCAAATTTATGATATTTATATGCTTCACTATAAATATAAGGAATTAACTTATGACGTAATTGTAAATACCTTTTAACAATCGTATAAGTTTTAATATCCCAACGCCAAGGTTCGCGTTTATAGTATTTTCCTTTATCAACACCAAATTTCAAAATTGGTGAAAATGTTCCGAGCTGTACAAACCTAACATACAATTCCTCATCTTCTGTACCTTTAAAATATCCACCAATATCATGAGCCCAAAAGCAAGTACCATTATTAAAAGCACTAACATTATAAAATGGAATTTTCTTTAAAGTTGACCAGCTCACTACCGTCTTACCGGAATATAAAACAGGATAACGATGTGATGCCATTCGCGTATCTTCAGCTAAAATCATCGGACGACGTTTATAATCTCTAAGCATATCATTAAATTGATAATGTTTTAATAAAGATAATTCCAACATTTTATTTTTATCATCAACATCAAGCCAAAAGAAATCTATGCCTAAAATATCTAGCGGATGAATAAAAATTTTCAAATAAACATCAACAAACTTAGGGTCATATACATTAAAAGGAATGACTCCATCTTTGTCTGGTTGTAAATATTTTAAAGCCTCTTCATAATATCTATCATAATTATAAATACCTTCAGTTGGATTAATATTTAAGCCCAACCGAATCCCTTTAGAGTGTAAATACTCGATCATTGCCCTTGGATTTTTAAATTTTTCATCATCAAAAGTAAACCCAGACTTCAAATGTTTTTTGCCAATATAAGCCCTTTTATGCCAATCCTTATCTAATAAAACCACTGAAATCGGAATCTCCTTACTTTCAAAAGTATCAACTAATTCCTTTAATTCTAAATCATCATAAGCATTATTGCGACTCCACCAGTTGCCTAAAGCATATCTTGGAATCAAAGCTGGATAACCCGTAAGGGCATAATAATCCAACAAAGCTTCTTCATAATCGCTATTATACATAAATAAATATATATCAACTTCCGCTGTATTTCGCTGGCCTAAGGTTCCATTTTCATTCCAAACCATCCCATGCGAATCATCAATACTTGCCATCCCTTCAGATGAATATAACCCCCGACCATTAGTTCCACCTTCATCTAAACTCAAAGCTGGAACTCCGAAATTTCGCGCTTCCGGATGCCCATAATACCATACTCGATCAGTTCCTAAAAGTTCCACCTTAAGATTAATTGTCGGATTAACTTTAGTTCCTGCAAATGGTTTTTCTTTAGTATAAGTAAGTTTAAAATATTTAGTAGAAATCTCTAAAAAATGAGCATTGTCTGCTACTTTAAAATCTGGTCTTGGCAAATTACGATGTAAAAATAGTTGCGTGGGCTTATCTAAAAAAATACCATCATCACTATATTCCAATCGAATAACTCTTGGTGACAAAACCGTAAAACGATACTTTTCCCCACTGACTACTGATCTTACACCAGCCACTGCACTCTTAAAATCAATGTTAAATTGTTCTCCCAAATTATACATTTATTATCGCCCCTTTTATATTTCATCAATCTTCATAAAGTTTGTATGTTTAACTTTTTTAAAAGGATAACCACCAGTTACAATAACCTTATCACCTTTCTCTAAATTAAGTGACTCTTTCGCTACACTTATCGCTTTTGAAGAAATCGTGTCAAAATCAAGTTCACCAATCGAAATTGGAAGTACACCAAAATACAAACTTAACCCTCGTGCTACTCTTTCATTTGGTGCCGCCGCAATAATCATACATGGTGGCCTTAATTTACTAGTTTGCCTTGCTGTATAACCTGTATTGGTAGCCACAATAATAGCTTTACAATTTAATTCAATAGCACCCAAAGCCACACTTGTTGCAATTGTCCCTGCAATACTTTGGCTTTTTATCTTAAGTGCCCTATCAAAAAAATATTCATAATCGATAGTATGTTCCGCCACCTTAACAATTCTTTCAAGTTCTTTGACCGCAGCTACTGGATGAACCCCTACTGTTGTTTCACCGGTCAATAAAATCGCATCTACACTATCAGAAACAGCATTAGCCAAATCAGAAACTTCAGAACGACTAGGAATCACTTCTTTAGTTAAAAAACTGTCAAGTTCTGCTGTAATAATACTTACCTTTCCCATATCATTACATTTTCGAATAATTTGATTTTTAACATTAGGAACCTCCTCTAATGGGATCTCTACCGCCAAATCACTACGCGCTAATAAAATACCATCGGCTACATCAATAATTCGATCTAAGTTTTTCACAGCTCTATCATTTTGAATTTTAGCAATTAATCCAATATGGTCGTTTTTAAGTTCAATTAATAAATCGTTAATCTCTAAAATATCCTCAGCATCTGATACATTAGATACTCCAATAAAATCAACGTCCATTTTATTGGCAAATAAAATATCCTCACGATCTTGCTTAGTTAAAAACTTTCTATTTAATTTAACTCCTGGCAAATATACTTTTGATAAACTATCAACTATCCCACCTTTAAGCACTTCACAAACCACATAATCCATGCCCTTTTCCACAACTTCCAAAACTACTTTACCATCCATCAATTTGATAACTGAACGAAACTTCAAATCATCAATTAACTTAGGATAATTCACCGAAAACTGATAACTATTACAAATAATCGGTTTCATATAAATTCTAATTTTTTCACCAGTTTGAAACTCTCCATGTCCCCCTTGAAACTCACCGACTCTAATACATGGGCCTTCCAAATCTAACATAATAGCCGTGTTAGCCTGTATCTCTCGATTAATTTCTTGAATATTACCTATCACTTCACGGCAAAAATGATAATCAGAATAGCTCATATTCAAACGAACAACATCGACGCCACTATTAATTAATTCCATCAAAACTTCTTTTTTATAAGTTGCTGGTCCTATTGTCGCAATTATTTTAGTTTTGTTCATAGCATCACCCTATTATCATTGTACCAAAATTAACCCAAAATAAAAAGATAAAGTTTATGAAAAATAGAAAAAATACAAGCTTATACCTGTATTTTATTCATTCCATACTACATTAACTGATTCCATTCCCCATGGACTACCACTAATAGAGCCACTATTTTTATTAATAGTAATCGTACTTAATTGACTATTTAAAGCAAATGCATTATTTTCAATATTTGTAACCGTACTAGGAATAACAACACTACGTAATGCATTATTATTAAAAGCCAAAGTTCCAATACGTTCTACACCATCAGGTATCATTATACTAGAAAGCATATTATTACCAAAAGTATAATATTCAATTTCCTTAATATTATTGGAAAGAGTAACCGTACTCAGTTTATTAAAAGCAAAAGCCGAACTACCGATACTAGTTACACTATCAGGAATATTAATGCTCGTCAAAGCGTTTTTATAAAATGCCGCACTGCCAATAGTTACCACACTATCAGGAATATTAACAGCCGAAATTTGATTATTAGCAAAAGCTTCATCACCAATACTCTGAACCATTCCAAGCATTACCACTTCTTGTAAATTATAACCCTTAAACTGTCTATCATTAATTTGCGTTATTCCAGCTCCTAACACCAATCTTTCTAAAGGGTTATTAGTAAACACACTATTATCCAACTCTGTAACATTATTAGGAATAATAATATTTCTTATTTTATTATTAGTAAATGCTCCATCACCAATAGTTGATATATTGCCCAAATCAACATTTTCTAATTTATTTGAAGCAAAAGATTCAGTTCCAATACTACTTACCGCACTAGGTAACGCCAGCGATGTCAAAGCATTACCATAAAAGGCTCTATTACCAATACTGGTAACACTACTGCCAAGCCTTAAAGTTTCAAGTTGATTGCCCGCAAAAGCATTATCGCCAATAACTTCAACTTTATTACCAATAACTAAATCACTAATATTATTATTTACAAAAGCTTCTTTTTCAATACTCATAAGATTATCCGGCAAAGTCAAAACCACTAAACTATTATTGGCAAAGGCTTTTTCCCCAATTGCGGTTATCCCTGCCGGAATTACCACCGAAGTCAAATCATTAGAATCAGCTAAACCATCATTAATCTTCTTTAAACTATTTGGCAATTCCAAACTCGTTAAATTATTTTTTGCTAAAGCCTCATCACCAATCGTTGTTATCGTATCAGAAAAAGTTATACTTGTAAGCCCTTTATTATAAAAAGCTCTATCACCAATCGCCGTTACTGTTTTATTGCCGATAAGCAAAGGAACATCGACATCAGTTCCACAAGTAGCATCATAATCCGTAATAATTAGTCCACCATTATTATCTAAAACTTCAAAGCAATCATTAGTATTATTAATGCTCCTAGCCGCTTTACTATTACCTTTTTGAACATAATCAAAAGTTATCGTAAAATTACCTTCCGTACTTTCTGGCTGTTCTGTAACTAAGTTACTATAACGTACAGCTACAGTTAACTGTTTACTTTGGCCAGCTAACAAATCATCGCCTTCATTAATTCCTTTAACTTCAAACTCAATCGCTTCATTAAGATTTTCCGGCATCATAATTTCATTAATCACGGCATCTAAACTTCCGTTATTACTTACCGTTACCTCATAAACTACCTCATCACCCGGAATTACTAAATTAGTATTAAAAGTTACCGAATTTTCTGTATAAGTGGGTTCACTAGCATTACTAGCTCGGCCCGTCACTTTTTGCGTAATAACATTAGTTATCCTAACGTCCCATGTACTAGTAACTGCTCCAACCCCTTGGATATTTAAAGCATTGTTAAAAATCCCGTAACCGAGAGCCATAAAAAAGACAATTACACATAGTCCAATGATAATAATTCTTCTTTTCTTTTTACCTTCCATTTATACTCACTACTCTCTCTATTATACCAATTATAACCTAGTTCTGCTGAAAAGTAAATAGAAAAAAAACTGCTAAATTAACAGTTTTAACTAATTTCCATAACTTTTACTTCATATTCACCATTTGGACTAGCCACTTTAGCCGTTTGGCCAACTTTTAATCCAAATATCGCTTGGGCAATTGGTGACTCATTAGAAATTCTATTTTCAAAAGGATCAGCCTCGGTACTACCAACGATAGTATAAGTATCAACTTCCCCATCTTCAACATATTCAATTTTTACCGTATTTCCGATTGAAACTGCATCAGTATCTGCATTAGTAATCACTACGGCATTTTCAATCATTTGGGTTAGATTAGCAATTTTAGCTTCAATTTCTGCTTGCTCACTTCTTGCCGCATCATATTCAGCATTTTCACTTAAATCACCAAGCGCTCTTGCTTCCTTTAAAGCTTCAATAACAGCTGGCCTTTTTTCTTGCTGAAGCACTTCTAATTCATGTTTCATATCTTCTAACCCTTGCTTAGTTACATAGATTTCCTCTGTCTTTGCCATTTAATTCACCTCGCTTTATAATCCATTAACTTCACAAAATATTACTACACAATTAAATATTTGTCAAGCTTTTTTTATCATATAATTTTCCCCAACTTTTTTTGGCGTTTTTATATAAACAATTTGCTTAGGATGTCTAACCA
>CALVRF010000065.1 GCA_944358495.1 uncultured Bacilli bacterium | reverse complement strand
ATATGTCTAACCATTAATAATTAGTCAATTTTTCCATTTTTATTATCCTTAATAATTACCAAAAAAGGAAATTCATCTAAGCAAATTTCCCATTTTCATAAACCTAAACTATAGCAATTTTCCAAATTGGCCATTTGACCTAAAAATTAATCTAATTTATATTGGTTTTAGGAGATATTAAAGCCACTATCGGTGCCTGCCTTTTTATTACTTCAACAGGGGGTTTTAAGGAGGTGAATGTTATGAGTAAAAAAGATTTTTTAATCCTAACTTTACTTATAATTATTCTTTTATTAATTGGACTTCTTTTGAAAGTCCTATAATAAAAAGGCACCTTAGTTCTTTATGAACTGAAGTGCCTAACCAACACGGTAGGCATTGATATGTTTCAATGTCTCCTTTTTATGAGGTTTCCCTCACTAATTAAACTATAGCATATTTTTCCCAAAATTTCAATTATTTTGCTTTCTTCTTTCTAATTCTTTTTTAACAATATCATATCTAATCTTATCTTTAGGCCGAGTACTAGACTTTAAATAATCAAAATAAGTATTCAAATTTTGCAAATTATAACCATCACATTTTTCTAAATCACATGGCTTATTGTTATATAAAACACATTCGACTTTATCAGTAACCTTATAAAAACCATTTTCTTTCAAAACTAAATTGTAATTTTTCTTTAACTCATTAAAACCTTTTTCCGTAACCGCGATATCTAAATCACCCGCATTTTCAAAAAGTCCTCGTAAAACTAATGCCGAAGATGATAAAAGCCAAAATTCTTCTTTATCGATTTTTAAGCCAGCTAATAACTCAAGCAATTCTTGCTTATTCATTCTCTTTTCCATCATTACTTTCCCTTTCTTTATTTAATTGTTTTAAATTTTCTAAAAGCTCCGTAGCTACATTTTTGGGCAAAATACTTTCTAATTCTAAAGCTGATTGCTTACTTATATTGGCAAGTGATTTATACTTTTTAAGTAGTTCCTTTTTCCTTTTTTCACCAATTCCAGGAATTGAATCTAATATACTAGCATAAGCTCCTTTGCTTCTAATTTGCTTGTGATAATTAATAGTGAAATTATGAACTTCATCTTGCATTCTTTCTAAATAGTGAAATAACTCACTTCTTTTTTCTATCGCAATTTCTTCATTTTCAGTTAGTAAAGCGTTAGTCTGGTGCTTGTCATCCTTTTTCAAGCCTACTAATTTAATATTCATATTAAAAGCATCTAATACCTCTTTAGCCGCATGAATCTGGCCAATGCCCCCATCAACAATAATTAAATCCGGTCTTGGCAAATTATCTTTTAATACTCTAAAGTATCTTCGATAAATAACTTCACGCATTGTTCCATAATCATCATTTTTATCAATCGATATTTTATATTTTCGGTATTCGTTTTTAGCTGGTTTACCATCGATATAAACTACCATTCCTGAAACATTATAAGTTCCAAACAAATGCGCATTATCGAATATTTCGATTCTTTCTAATTTATCCATCTTTAATATTTTTCTTAAATCATCATTAGCTTTAGTTATTTTTTCTTCATTTCTTAAAAGCAAAGTTATCTTTTCTTCAAGCTCCCTTTTAGCATTCCCACTCGCCATATTAATTAACTTTCTTTTAACGCCTTTTTCTGGCTTTTTAAATTTCACTTTCAAATAATCTTCTAATAAAGTATCGTTAACGATCTCAGGTACTAAAACCTCTTTAGGAAGTAAACTATTTTCGTAAAATTTAGCAATATATCTAGTTAATTCTTCTCCTGCATCATCGATTAACGGAATAATGGTGTGATGGTGCTGGGCTATTTTTGATCCCCTAATAAAGAAAATAAAAATACTTAAATAATTGTTATCGCTATAATAACCAAAGATATCCCTATCTAAAGCATCACCAAGTTCGACTTTTTGTTTAACCAAAGTAATATTAATGTAATCAAGTAACTCTTTTAATTCTAAAGCCTTTTCATACTGCATGCTCGCACTATATTCCGCAATTTCTTTTTTTATTTTTTCCGTAACTAATTCATGTTCTCCCTTTAAAAACTTAATAATATCATGTTCCATCTTTTTAATTTCATCTTCCGGCACTTTATGCATACAATAACCTAAACACTGACCAATATGGTAATATAAACAAGGCCTTTTATTATAGGTTTTACACTTTCTTAAAGGATAAATTCTATTTAATAAATTAACTACGCCTCTCGCCGCTGTCACGTTCGGATAAGGTCCAAATAATCTGCTTTTATTTTTCTTTTTATGTAAATTTCTAACCACTAATAATCTTGGAACCTTATCATTAGTAAGTTCAATATAAGGATATGTCTTATCATCTCTTAATAAAATATTATACTTAGGGTCATGCTTTTTAATTAAATTTAATTCTAATATTAAAGACTCTGTTTCACTAGAAACCACGATATATTCAAAATCCCTTATTTCGCTAACTAGTTTAGCAGTTTTCCCTGTATGAGAAGAATGAAAATAAGAATTTAAGCGATTTTTTAAATCTTTAGCCTTACCAACATAAATAATCGTTCCAATTTCGTTTTTCATCAAGTAGCACCCCGGTAAATGCGGAACTAAATTTAATTTCTCTTGTATCATTCTTCTCACCTCTTTCCTTATTCATTATAAATTAATTATTTTCTTTTATCAAGTTTTATCATCGCTAAAACACTCGAAAATAAATTAATTATTTGAACAATAATTCCACTATAGCTTAGCAAATAAATATTATAAATAAGCCAAAGAAAACTAGTAATTAATAAACCCCATCTTAAATAATTTTCTTTATTCTTATTAATAATAATCGTATAAAATATCGTAGCTAATACCGGAATTAAACTAAAAACATCTTGATAAGTAACAAAGCCAATTATCAAATAAAGCAATATAAAAATAACGCTTAAAACTGTACTTTTCTTTAATTTATAAAATATCAAATTCCTAATAGCTGATATTATACTAGTTAAAAAGCCCGATAAACCACCTAATAAATAATAATGAAAGCCTTTAAAAATAAAAGATATAGTTTGCATCACTAATATTTGTTTAACACTTTTACCCCAGCTACTTAATATTAAAAATAAAGCATAGAAAAAGCCTAATAATTGTCCCATATAATCACCTATTTTATTAAATTAATTTTCTAATAAAACGTGATAAAGTTACATTACTTACTATAATGTATAACCACTGCTAATTAGGTTAAAGCACACACCTCTTTTACTTGCTTTTTCTTTTTGGCTTTTATATAATGTTAATGAAAAAACAATTTAAAGGAATGATTTAATGAATACAGTTAAAAACGAAATGATTAATGAAATCATTATCAATAAATCAAGGTTCATTACTATTTTAACTAATATCAATGATATTAATGAAGTTCAAAATAAAATAAGCCAATATAAAAAAATATATAAAAATGCCACACATTACTGTACAGCTTATATCATCAATAACCATGAAAAATGTGACGATGATGGGGAACCATCAGGCACAGCTGGCTTACCAATGTTAAATGTTTTAAAAAATAACAATTTAACTAATGTTTTATGTATTGTCATTAGATATTTTGGTGGTGTTAAATTAGGTGCGGGTGGCTTAGTAAGAGCTTACTCTAAAAGTGTAACCGAAGCTATTTCTAAAGCTGAAATTGCCACTTTAATAAACGGCTATTTTATGGAAATAGAGTTTTCCTATAATAATATTAAAGAAATTGATTATTTATTAAAAAACTTAACAATAGCCAAAACTTTCCAAACTAATATAACTTATATATTTAAAATTCCTGAAAGTGATTATTTAAAAATCGAAAGCTCCTTAAAAAAACTTAGTAAAATATTAAAAAAAGAGTCTATACTTTTAACAGTATAGGCTATTTTATTTGAACATAATCTTCTATATTATTTTGACTCACATTTTCACTAATAATTTCTATAGTTACATATCTAGTATCAGTTACTGGATAAAATACTTCCGTGAACTTTCCAGTAACCCCATAAACATTAGTAACATTAATCTCATAACACTTAGTCTCTTTATTATCTAAATTAATCGTATATTCATCTTCCGTAAATTCATACAAATCACTAGAAAACACTTCTCTTATATCCGCTATTGTATTTTCATAATAATTGCCATAAGAATAAGCTAAACTATAAGTTATTGATTCTTCACTATTAGCTGTTTTTTTAATATAAGTCTGATAGGAATTTGTATTATAAGTATCCTCTGTAAAATCATCTGGAACTATAAATGATATTTCATCATTTCCGTAAGTCAAAGTAGCTATATTCGTCCTTCGATAATCATTATAATTATCATGATGATTATAGTAATCATGGTCATAATAATTATAATAGTTATTATCGTAACCATTATTTCTATTAGACTCTAAATTTTCATCAATAACCCCAATCATCACTAAAATGATTACAATTATAAACATTAAAAATATTAAACCAAAATAACTACCAACCGTAATACCAATAACCGTTCCATTACTCATCCCATTTTCTGTACCAGTAATAGTAACTTCGTCAGTCCATTTACGATATAAATTAGCTACTGATAATCTAACATAAGGAATTAACCAAATATATAAAATGCCCAAAGTAAGTGCACCAAGTAAAAACCAACCAATAAAACTTAAAATCATTCCATAATATTCTACCCTATGACCCTTAACAATATTATAAGCTTGTTTTAAAGTACTAGTAAATGACATCATATCTTTATTTTCATCCATTACTAAATACATATACATATCTAATACTGGATAAAAATAAATAAACAAAATAGGAATACCAATGATTGAAGATAAAGCCACTAAAAAGTTAATCCCTGGCACTAATAAAAGTAAAAAATAAGCGGCAAAAAAAAACTACAAATAATAAATAAAATAAAACAACATTTTTAATTTTACAAAAAGGTGATGTTAAAACACTAGAAAAAGTAACTTCTTCTCCCCTAAGCAGTTTCAAAGCGCCACCTGATAAACCAAAACCTAATACAATACTAGCAGCTAAAATTACCACCCAATAAATAATTTCCAAAAACCACGGTAAGTAAAGATCATTAGTAATAGTAACTCCAAAAGCAAAATAAAGGATTGTTGTCATGCAAGCAATGATTACCAATACTAATAAAGCCGCTAAAACCAAAGGTGTTTTATTCTTCATTCTTGCTTCTTTCTTAATTTCTTTCCTAATTGAACCTTCTTTATTAGGCTTTGATATCTTAGTATTTTTTACAGCCATACCGCAATTAGGACAAAATTTAGCATTTTCTTCTAATTTACTTCCGCATTTAACACAATGCATAAATACCAACCTACCTTTATATAATCATATCATATTTATATGTAATTTTCTAGAAAACTTATTGTATTTTACAAATAATAATTAAAAGCCTAGTATGTTTCGCCTAGGCCAAAGAATTCATGATTATAAACTTTTATGTTGACATTTGCAACATTTACACACGACTGATCCTTTCCCGAACTATTTGCTTCGCAAAAGTTCGCCTTGGGGCTCTCGCAAGCGAGAACTTGCCAAATGAAAAGCCTTAATTCCATATTCTAACTTATCACATATGGGTCTCCAGATTTCCCTGTTCCACTTAAGGTGATATCAGATGATAGATAGAGAACTGGGACGACGCCGTCGATGCTGTTGTCCGCATAGTTGATGCCCACGTTACCGGCATTGCTGCTGCTACCGTACACATGGAACACGCCGTACGAATTGCTGGCGTCAGGCGAAATTGTCCACATATATCCCTCGGAAGGAACTGCACTATACATCCAGTCGGTCGTTAAGCAAGTTGTTCTATTTGTATCATTTATACTTAAATTTCCACATTGCTCTGTATTAGTATTGGCTCTTAAGTATTCTGAGACAGTTATTAACCCTACTTTGCCATTCCACGTTGTTCCATTTTCTGAAGCTATTTGAGCAGCTAAATCATTATTACCACTTATTACTGCTCCGATACTAAAGTTATGACTTACTACTTTAGAGGAGTCGGATAAAGTTGGCAAGTACTCTTCATTTAAATAAGTATTTAAAGTAGCTGGTCTTGCCCAATTGTTGGAATTTGAACTATCCCAGGCTCTATTTCCAATACTTTCATTTCGCATTATTTTTATACTTCCATCATTTTCAACGGAAATTATTCTCCATGTTTCTCCACTAAAGGTTATATAATTATTGGGATTTGCTCCTTTATATATATATCTTCCTTCTTCATATTCATCGGCATACAATCCATCACCAGATTCTACTACCTCAACATCTTGTCCGCCAATTGTTGGTCCACTTGGACTTGGAGTCACGCTTCCACTTCCTTTTTGTTCGTATGTTAAAGTTACATTTAAACTAGCTGAAGTATTTTCTGGCTGACTTGTTACATTATTATAAGTTATGGTTACTTTTAATATTGCTTCTTCCCCAGTTTGTAATTCATCTCCGGCTTCTAAGTTAGACGTACTAAATGATATTGCTGGATTCGTACTTTCACTTAAATTTATATTTGTAAGCACAGCATCTAAGCTTCCATCATTTCTAACAGTTACATCATAGGTTATACTATCTCCTGGACTTACTAAATTAGAATTTATTGTAGCAGTTAAATCTTCAAATGTTGTTCCTTCTCCGTCTGATGCATCTCCTACTGTATTACTTACTTCTACATTAGTTATTTTTATATTCCATGAACTTGATATTGAACCTGTTCCACTTATATTAAGTACACTACTAAAAGCAGCATAACCTA
>CALVRF010000064.1 GCA_944358495.1 uncultured Bacilli bacterium | reverse complement strand
TTCATACACATGTAATTAATCGTCATATCTATAATCATACATACACACCTGAGTATACTTGTTCAGAAGAGAATCAAGTAGTAAATAATGATCCAGGTTGTTGTAGTGGATTCGCAAATAATGGTTTTTAAAGCCATTATTTTTTTCTATATAAAAATATGGTATACTTATTAAAAGGAGTTTATAAATGCTAAAAAGAGTAAAAGAATTCATACAAAATTTTGATAAAAAAACGATACTAGTGTATTTTATTTTAAGATTGTTAGTAATTTTAGTCATGGTTGTTCAAATATTAAACCATAATTGGGAAGCCGTATTTTTATGCTTTTTAACTTTAGTTTTGTTTTTAATTCCGCTTATTATCGATAAAAGATTAAAAATAGATTTACCTACACCTTTAGAAATAACCATTTTATTATTTATATTTGCTGCTGAAATTTTAGGAGAGATTAGAAATTTTTATAGTATTTTCCCGCATTGGGATTTAATTTTACATACAATCAACGGTTTTCTTTGTGCTGCTATTGGTTTTTCTCTAATTGATATTTTAAATAAATCTGAGAAACTACACATCACTTTAACGCCGATATTTGTCGCTATAACCGCTTTTTGTTTTTCGATGACTATTGGTGTATTATGGGAGTTTTTTGAATATAGTGGTGATAAACTTTTAAATTTTGATATGCAAAAAGATAAAGTTGTTAATGGGATATCTTCAGTAGAGTTTAATCCCTATAAGGAAAATGATGCCGTTATTATCGAAAACATTGATAAAACGATAATTTACTATGATGATCAAACTTTAACCATTGAAAATGGTTACTTAGATATTGGTTTAAATGATACGATGGAAGATTTGTTTGTCAATTTTGCTGGTGCTTTTTGCTTTTCTATCATTGGCTATTTATATATTAAAAATAGAGATAAATATAAAGCAATTGAAGGTTTCATTCCTAGAAAAAGGAAATAAGAAAGGGATGAATATTATGAATTATGTTTTTAGACTGACTAAAGGACAAGATTTAAAAAAAGAAATGGTTAATTACGTAAAACAAAAAAATATTAAAGCTGGAATTGTAAAATGTGGGGTAGGCTGCGTATATGAGGCTAAAATCCGTTTAGCCGATGGCCATACTATTCTGCACAAACAAGAACAATATGAAATTGTTAGTTTAATGGGAACAGTATCTATAAATGACGTACATATCCATATTGCTCTTAGTGATAAAGATGGCCATACTATCGGCGGTCATTTAGTAGATGGATGTTTAGTTAATACCACCGCCGAAATATGCTTAGAAAAACTAGAAAATTATACTTTTACTAGAGAGTTTGATAAGAATACCGGCTATGATGAATTAGTTATAAAATAATTTAAAAATGGGAAATTGGAAGCAAAAATAGGTCTAATTTCCTTTTTTCATAAATTCCGCGAAAATCGTTGACAAAACATTTGTTTGTCTATTATACTGATAATGATTGATAGATATCTAATAATCACCAATAAAAATCAAGGGGGGAAAAAATGAAAAATAATAATGAAAATAACTTTGAAAAAATTAAACACATTGATAATAATGGAAATGAATATTGGGAAGCTAGAGAATTAATGCCATTACTTGAATATAGTAAATGGGAAAACTTTCATAAGGTTATAAAAAAGGCCATGATTGCCTGTGAGACCAGTAATAACAAGGTTAATGACCATTTTCCTGAGTTCAGGAAAATGGTGGATATAGGTTCAAAAAGCCAAAGAGAAACTATTGATTATAAATTATCTAGGTATGCTTGTTATTTAATAGTTCAAAATGCCAATCCTAAAAAAGAATCTGTCGCTTTAGGTCAAACATACTTTGCCGTGCAAACTAGAAAACAAGAAATTACGGAGTTAGAATTTTCTAAACTATCCGAAGATGAAAAAAGATTATATACGCGAATTCTCGTTAATAATAAAAATAAATATTTATTTAAAGCGGCCCAGGATTCTGGTGTAGAAAACTTTGGTAAATTTAATAACTATGGTTATAAAGGACTTTATAATGGCGAAACCGCTAATCAGATTGCTAAAAGGAAAAATATTAAGGAAGATGAAGATATCCTTGATTATATGGGAAGCGAAGAATTAGGCGCTAATCTATTTAGAATTACCCAAACCGAAGCCAAATTAAAAAAAGATAATGTAAATAATGAAAATGATGCTTGTACTACTCATTATACAGTCGGGAAAACCGTTAGAAAGGCTATTGAAGAGTTAGGTGGCAATATGCCAGAAACTTTACCGACGCCTAAGAAATCTATTAAAGAATTAGAAAAAGAAGAACTAGAAAAAATAACAACTAAAATCGAATAATAAACTTAATGAAAGCAGGTTATAGTAAAATATGAATCAAGATTTAATCAAAACAATAAAAGAAAACTATCAAATTAATATTACTAATATGACCCAAATAGAAGAGGGTACTTCTACTTTGTACAACATTGATAATAAATATGTTTTAAAGATTTATCCCAAAGTTTATAAGAAGCAAGATATTGAAAAAGAAGTAAATATCACTAAATTTTTAAACGCTAATGGAATTAATACTACTAACTTTCTAAAAACAAAAGCCAATAATTATTATTTTAAATATAATGAAAAAATCGCTGTTTTAGAATATTTTATAACAGGAAACAATAAACCAAACTATTCATTAAATAAAGAAGAAATGTTAGAAGCTGCTACTTTATTAGGCCAAATAATTAAAGCCTTAGAAAAATTTAAAGCTGCCCCAACTTATAATTGGCAAGATAAAATAACTAAAGATAGTTTCAAAAAAGCTATAATTAAGCACCAAGATTTATTAAATAGGACTAATAATCCAATCATTATCAAAGATTTAAAAGCTAAAATAGAAATGCTTAATAGTGTTATTACAAATCAAACATTTAAAAATATAAATAATATGACCACTAAAGTAACACATGGAGATTATGGATTGCCTCAGCTTATTTACGAAAATAATAAAATTAAGGCTATAATTGATTTTATTGGAGCTGGTTATTTACCAATAAGTTGGGAAATTATTAGGTCATACACTAGTATGGATAAAAAAAGTAAAGACGGTAAAATTGACATTAATAATTTAAAAGCTTATATCCAAGCTGTTAACCAATACATCTTTTTAACTAAAGAAGATTTAATGTATATGCCTCACATATATTTAGGAAAACTTCTTCAAAGTACTTTTGGTTATAGAGAGTATTTAGAAACTAAAGATTTAAAACTATTAGAATTCGGTAGATGGCGCACTAAAATGTGTAACTACTTATTAGAAAATCTTGATTATTTATCTAGCTGCCTTGCCAAAATAAAATAGCTCAAACGAGCTATTTTTAATGCATTATTTGATTAAATACATCTTCCGCACTAACTAGTTCTTGTTTAGAACCATACTGTGGCTTTAGATGCAAATGAAAATGTTTAACTTCTTGAAGTAAGCCATTATTTTGAACTAAAGTAAGGCCTTCAGAACCTAATTTTTCTTTAAAAACACTATCCATTTTTCTCGCCACTTCTAAGATATGCATGAGCGTATCGTTATCGATATCAAATAAATCTTGATAATGTTTTTTAGGAACTACTAAGGCATGACCATTTACTTCCGGATTAACATCTAAAAACACTTTAACCTTATCATCTTCATATAAAGTATAAGAAGGAATACTACCATCCATAATTTTACAAAAAATACAATCCATATTTATCACCCAACTTAAGTATAACACGAAAAGATAAAAGAAAAAAGAGTAAAAACTCTTTTAAGCGTGAATATCTGCGGGATATTCTATTATAATTATGGTAAACTTTTGTCATTTTTATACCAAAATAAACTAAAAAATGTTAAAATGTTAGTGGGTGATATAAATGAATACTTTAAAAATAGATAAAATAACTGTCAAAGTAAATGACAAAATCATTTTAAAAAATTTTAGTTTAACTATCAAATCAGGAGAAATTCATGCCATTATGGGACCTAATGGTACTGGTAAATCAACGCTTACTAAAGTGATTATGGGTGACCCTAATTATCAAATTACCAAAGGAGCCATAACCTTTAATGATAAAAAAATAAACGATTTAAAAGTCTACGAAAGAGCTAGACTGGGGATTTTTTTAGGCATGCAGATGCCAATGGAAATTGAAGGAGTAAGTAATGCTGACTTCCTAAGAACCGCCTTAAGAAGTCAAAACGAAAACTTCAAACTTTATAGTTTTATTAAAGAATTAGATAGTCAAATCGATAAATTAAAAATGGATAAAGACATGATTCATCGTGGCATTAATGAAGGCTTTTCTGGCGGTGAAAGAAAGAAAAACGAGATTTTACAAATGCACTTACTAAAACCCAAAGTTGTCATGTTAGATGAAATTGATTCTGGTCTCGATGTCGATAGCTTAAAAATCGTTGGTAATAGCGTTATGGAATATTATGAAAAAGAAAAGCCGGCTATTTTATTAGTCACTCACTATCAAAGACTTTTAGATTATATCAAACCAAATTACGTTCATATTATGTCTGATGGCAAAATAGTTAAAAGCGGAGATGCCTCTTTAGCTAAGCAAATTGAAAAAGAAGGTTATGATAAAATTAAAGAAACTAGTACTAAAGTGCAAGAGGAAATTAAATAATATGAATAAAATAGAAATAGTAAACGATAAAATCATCGCTAAACAATTAGACGATAGTATAACAGTGTCATCAGCTTTAAATAATATTAATTTAAGGCAAATAAAAATTAAAATTACTAAAGATACTGATTTAACTATTGATTATAGTAGTAATGAAAATACTAAACTAGATTTTTATATTAATATTAGTCCTAATGTAACTTGTAACCTTTATGAAAATAAGCAACTAGGCAACTATAAACTGGGTTATAAATATTACCTAGATAAAAATAGTACTTTAAATATTTATAAAATTAATGATGTTACTAATATAAAAGAGCTATTAATTTTTAATTTAAATGGTGAAAACGCTAAAGTAAATTATCTTTTAAAAACTATTAGTAAAAATCACGAAAAGTATGATTTGATGGTTTACCACAATTCTAGTCATACTATAAGTAATTTAATCAATCATGGTGTAAACATAAATGATGGTCAAATTGATTTTACCGTTTCTGGTTTTGTTCCTAACGGTAAAAAAGATTGCTTAGTAGACCAAAAAAACCGAATTATTAATTTAACTAATAATGTTTGTGCGATTAAACCCAATCTCTTTATCGATGAAAACGATGTTATTGCTAACCATAGTGCTCATATTGGTAAATGTAACGATGACGAAATGTTTTATTTAATGAGTAGGGGAATTACTTATAAAGAGGCTGAAAATTTAATTATTAAGGGCTTTCTATTAAAAGGCCTAAATAACTATCAAGATGAAATGAACGAAATTATCCAAAAGTATTGGAGGTGAAACATGAATCGTGATGATTTTGAAATTTTAAAAACCGGAATTATTTATTTTGATAATGGAGCGACGACTTTAAAACCCAAAATATTAAGCGAAGCGATTAGTGATTATTATAACTATTATAGTTCTAATGCTCATAGGGGGGATTATGGCATCAGCATTAAAGCCAGTACTGAATATGAAAAAACTAGAGAACTAGTTAAAGAATTAATTAATGCCAAAAGCCCTAAACAAATAGCATTTACTAGTGGAACAACCGACTCTATTAATAAAATTATTTTTGGCTATTTTAAAAACATTTTAAAAGAAGGCGATGAAGTCTTACTTACTAAAAGTGAGCATGCATCCAATGTCCTTCCGTGGTTTGAATTAAGTCATGAAATTAACATTAAAATTAAATATATTGAATTAGATCAAGATCATAAAGTCACTATTGAAAACGTCAAAAAAGCGGTAACCCCAAACACTAAGGTTATCTCCCTTGCGCATATTAGTAATGTTGTTGGCGATATTAGGCCCATCAAAGAAATCACTAAATATGCGCATCAAAACCATATCTTAGTCTTATGTGATGGGGCTCAAAGTGTTCCTCACATGAAGACTGATGTCGAAGATTTAGACGTCGACTTTTTAACTTTTTCTGCCCATAAAATGTGCGGCCCAACTGGTGTTGGTGTTATTTATATGAAAGAAGAATATTTAAATGACGTAAGGCCCATTATTTTTGGCGGAGGAATGAACGCTGAGTTCGATAATGAAGGCCATGTTATTTATAAAAATATGCCAGATTTATTAGAGGCCGGAACCCCAAATATTGCCGGTGTTATTGGCTTTGGATATATTATTAAATATTTAGAAAAAATTGGTTTTGATAACATTCACGAATACGAATTATCTTTAAAAAAATATTTAATTCAAAGGCTAAAAGAAATTAAAGAAATTGAAATTTATAATGAACATAGTGAAAGTGGTATTGTTACTATTAATTATCAAGGAATTTTTCCGCAAGATTTATCTATTTACTTAGATAAATATAATATTTGTACTAGAGCTGGGAATCACTGCGCTAAAATCTTAAAAGATGAATTAAAAATCAAAAATACTTGTCGCATCAGTTTATATTTTTACAACACCAAAGAAGAAATCGATGCTTTAATCGAGGCTTTAAAAAATCCGCATATCAAAGAAGATATTATTTAAACGCATGAATTATCATGTGTTTTTTTATGTTCAGCTTAAAACAAAACATCAAAAATCAAAAAAATTTCCAGTTTTTGCAGGAATTAGGTCTTTTAATATCGTATGATACTTATAAAGAGTAAAAAGTGGGCAAATAGAAAGGAGAGGGGAAATGACTAAAGTAATTGCCCAAAAGAAGTATTATACAGGAATGAATGATCTAGTATTTAAAAATGCCGCCTGTACGGAAAAAGATAAAGATATTTTAAAATGGATAATTGAAAAATCTATTCATTATAAACTAGATACTTTAAA
>CALVRF010000063.1 GCA_944358495.1 uncultured Bacilli bacterium | reverse complement strand
GATTTAACTTTATATTTTGATATTACGCCGGAATTATCTCTAGAAAGAGTCAAAGCCCGCGGAAAATCGTTAGATAAAAGTGAAAACCCTTTCACTTTAACCAAAGCTAGACTTGGTTATCAAGCTTTAATACCTTTATTCAATAATGTTGAAGTTATTAATGCCGAGGGTCCAATCGACGAAACTAAAGAAGAAGTTCAAAAAATATTACAAAAAAATCACTTTATTTAAGTGATTTTTTAATCTCAAAATAGAAAGTTGTTCCTTTAATAGAACTATTAACGCCATATTTACATTTATGCGTTTGCAAAATATTTTTAACAATAGATAAGCCTAAACCAGTTCCATATTCATTACGTTTATGTTTTTTATCACTGTGATAATACTTATCCCAAATGAATTTAATTTCATCTTTGTTAATGCCCTTTCCACTATCTTTAATTTCTACTAAATAAGTATCATCATTAGACTTAATATGTACTGTAACCTTCTTATCATCACCAGTATAGTTAATCGCATTGTTAATCAAGTTATAGATAACTTGATAAATTCTTTTCTTATCTGCCTTAACCATTGCTTTTTTAGGATGGATAAATTTAAAATTATAACCTTCTTTTTCTGTCAAAATACTAAATTTATTAATAATTTCCGTTGTGATATCGACTAGATCAAACTCTTCTAAATGTAAAGTCGTTCCTCTAGCTTGTAAAGCCGATAAATCTAAAATATCATTGACTAATAAGTTTAATCTATCCGTTTCTGTAATTATCGTATTTAAATTATCTTCGCGTTTATTTTTGTCTTTATATGTTAAATCCCTAACCATTTCGGCATAAGCCTTAATCATTGTTAATGGTGTCTTTAAGTCATGAGAAACATTAGCCATTAAATCGCGTTTTAACTCATCCATTTTAGCTAATTCACTTTTAGTATAGTTCAAAGTATCCACGAGTTCATTAATTTCATAAATGTCCTCATTACTAGAAAATTTAATATCATAATTTCCATCCGCCATCAACTTCGCATCTTTACTAATTTGAGTAATTGGGCGTGATAATTTTTTAGAAATAAAATAACCAATGATAAAAGATAAAATAAGAACCACTAAAGTAACATATAATAATTGGCTTTGTAAAATTTGTACTGTACCATCAATCGGCTCTAATGAAGCATTGATAAAAGCATAAGTTGATGAATCCAATTTCAACGCATAAATAAGGGTATTGTTTTTAAACTGATTGTTGACTAAATTATATTGTTGCTTATCTAAATTACTTTCGATAAAGTCTTTTTTGACCTTAAAGTTAGTATTACCAAACTCCATACAACCTTGATTGAAATATTTAGCCGTATATTTATCTGGAGATTCACCATATATTTCAATGCAAACTCCATTGTTAATTGCAATATCCGTCAATGAATTTAAATCATTATTTATAAAATCGGCCTTTAATTCCTTAGCTGCCGTATTTAGTTCATTAGTCTTATAACTTTTATAATAAGTTCCTAAAAAAACAATTTGAAAAAACCATAAAAAAGCTAAAATTAATACAGAGAAAATAATTAAGAAAAACCAAATGTTTGTAGCTAAACTGTTTTTCTTAATTTTATTTTTAAAATAATCCTTTAATTCTTTGAAAAAAGAAATAATATTAGTCTTGATTTGGGACAAATTTATAACCTACTCCTCTAACTGTAATAATTAAATCGCGATATGGCCCCAAATTGTTTCTTAACATTTTTATATGTGTATCAACAGTCCTATCATCGCCAAAGAAATCATAGCCCCATAAATTACTTAGTAGTTGTTCTCTAGATAACGCGATATTTTCATTTTGAACAAAGAAACAAAGTAACTCATATTCTTTTGGTGTTAATTTTATTTCATTATTGTTAATATAAACACTATGAGCATTGTAATCAATCTTTAAAGTTTTGTATTCATAGTAATCATTTAACCCTTTACCACTACGTTTCAAAATTGCCTTAATTCGGGCGATTAACTCTTTAGGACTAAATGGTTTAGTTAAATAATCGTCCGTTCCTAAATCAAATCCTATTAATTTATCATATTCTTCACTACGTGCTGATAAAATAATTACTGGAATATTTTTTACTTTTTTCATTTCTTTTAAAAAAGTTAAACCATCCATTTTGGGCATCATAATATCTAAAACCACTAAATCAATATTCTCTTTAGCAATAATATTTAATGCCTCCTCACCATCACTAGCTTGTACAGTTTCAAACTTTTCGTGATTAGCATACTCAGTAATAACATCTCTAATTAATTTTTCATCATCAACTATTAGTAACTTCATTGCAAACCTCCTTATAAAAACTATATCAAAAAAATATGTGTTTTTAGTGAAAAATAGGCTATTTTTATAGCTTGTGTTGATAAACTTTTTGATTAATATCTGAAAACGAAAACACTGTGTTTGAAGCTGGAACAAATCTTTTGCTTTGAATAATGAAATGTCTAAAAATACCCTTTCTAAAACATCCTTCTTTTAAAAGCAAATCGATTTCTACCATTCCCGGCAAAAAACCATCTTTAACATCATCACTTAAAGTCGGTAAAAATAAAGATGGTTCATTATGCCTCACTTTGAATTGAAAACGATGCCCATGTCCAGTAATTTTTAACCGACCATACACATTTCTTAAATCTAAAGCAGTATGCGCTAAAGTGATGTTTTCTTCACCAATCGCTAACTTTTGTACTCCATAGCCTAAGGAAATTAAATCTAGCCGGTTTTCTGTTAAAATAGTATGCAAATCCATTCCAATTACGCTTATTAAATCAGCATCATGATTTCCTAAAACGATAAAATTTAAAATTTGCTCATCATATGGATAATTTTCCAGTAAAAACAAGATTTGTTCTTCTAACTTCGAAAAACGTCTAGGACCTAACGTTCCTTGGATTAAATCTCCTCCATTGATAATAATATGAATATCATTTTGAAGACAATATTCATAAGCCATTTCCAAATAACTTAAATTATCAAATTTACTACCAATATGTAAATCGGAAATAGCCAAAGCTCTAAATAAATTTTCTTGTACGTCATAAATTCGCACGGGAGAAGTTGGTGGCTTTTTTGATAAAATATAACGCTGAGTACCATCATAAAAAAACTCTCTTTGAATATTAAAACCACTTCTTTTTAAAGCAAATAAGCGATTTTTTAATTGCTCTTTATTAATATTTAATTGTTGGCAAATATCCTCAGTCTTTACATTTTCTTTAATTAAATCTAATAGTCTTTGATTAAATGTCGAAATTTTCATAATACCACCACTACCTCTATTTTATCATTAAAGAATAGAAAAAAACAAGGACTAACCTTGTTACAAGAATAAAATAACTAATGTGCCGGCAATTAAACAGTAATATACAAAGTAAATAAGTTTACCTTTAAGCATTACGCCTTGGAACCATTTAGTAGCAAAGAATGTTACTACACAAGCAGCAATGGCTCCAATGATATAACCTGCTAATAAATCCATTTCAATACCGGTACTAGCAACATCGCTAACTCCTAAAATCATGGTCGCAATACTAATTGGAATATAAAGCATGAATGAAAATTTAAAAGCTGTTTCTCTTTTTAAACCAGCAAACATTCCACCAACTAAAGTCGCTCCACTACGGCTAATGCCTGGGAATAAAGCAACTACTTGGAATAATCCAACTTGAATAGCATCAGCCACTGTTATATGACTATCATCTTTCTTTCCTTTTAATTTACGAATCAAGAATAAGAATAATGCAGTAATTAATAAAGAAACTCCTACATATTTAACATTGCTTAAATGATTTTCGATAAAATCGTTAAACAATAAGCCCACAACTCCAGCTGGAATTGTTGCTAAAGCGACTAATAGGACATACCGAAATCCACTTTTGTATTGTTTATCTCTTGTTTTAATATAATTAATAAAGTCCATAAACAGCTTGGCAATATCTTTTCTAAAAACAATAATAATCGCAATTAAACTACCAAAATTAGAAAAAATGGCAAAATTTAAATCATTTAAAGCTTCAACATCGAAAAGGTTTTGAAAAATTACCAAATGTCCACTTGAGGAAACAGGAATTGGTTCAGTAAAACCTTGAATAATGCCTAAAATAAGATAAATAAGTAACATAAATCACCCTCCATACTGTATTATATAAATCATCCTAAATAATTATACCATTTATTTAATTCTTGCACAATCAAAAATAAAAATTTTCCAATAAAAAAGCCTAAGCGGCATTTCGATAATTATCATAGTTTCCATTTTCATTTCTAAATGGAATAATCTGAGTTTTTTGATATTGTTTGTGCGAACTTGGGCTTATAGATAATGGAACTTTATCTCCGGTTTTTCTAGCAATTGTATATAAAGTAATCCAAGGAGCTTGAGCTTGTCTAAAACCATTCCCTTTGGTTTTAAGCTCAAAAGGTCCTAATCTATCTAATGTATTACTGATCGCCCTTAATGACTCTATACCATAAATATCGATTACAATTACATTATTTTCATATGACTCTTCCATTTTTCTTTCTTTAATAGTAGAAAGAGTTAAGTATTGCTCCAATAATTCTTCATCAAAAATCTCTGTACCAATCAATGATTTTTGTCTTTGTAATTCTTCAATTAATTCGCGGTTTGTCATCAGAAACCACCCCCTATTGCATTGAACTATATAATTATATAATAAAAATTAAATAGTGTCAAATTATGTCTAATTTTTATAAGTTTTAGTAAAAATTTTATAAGGATAATTATATCTACCATCTAAATAGTCTATATAAATATTGGCATAATCCTCCAAATTATCCTTTATCACCCCTTCTACATGTTTTTCCCAATCACCGTAAGAAATAGGTAATAATTGATTGATATACGTAAAATGCGTACATCCACAAAGACCAATAGTAAAAGGTTTGTGAAAACTATAAGCATTTTTAATAATGCTGATAGTAGCTTCACAAGGCTTTAAGGCCACGAAACAAGTATATTTTTTCGTGTTATCACTAAGTTTGAACAAGCGTTTTTCCGTTTGAACTTGCTTTAAAGGGCTTGGAATAACTCTAGGATCAACAGCAGTTACACTCCTAATATTAGGCTGTTTAGCTAATTTCTCAGCTAAAATCGGATAAAAACCACTTGCTATTTCTAAAATATCTCCTTTATTTAAATCATATTGAGCTAAAATTTTTAAAAAGCCATCGTATAAATCATCTTCTTCAGCTATTAAATCCAATTTGCTACGAATTTGAAGCACAATATCCGCGTCACATTTATCATTAAAATTAGCCAGTATAAAATCTATAGCCTCTTTAGGGTAATATTGACCATATTGCTTAATAAAATTCTCCAGTTTTTTTAGCCTTGTAACTTCTTGCACAAAAATCACCTCTTCTTAACAACTCCTAGTTATATTAACACTTTTAAAGTTTTCTCGCAAATTAAAAGAATAACTCAAAGGTTATTCTTCAAACTGTGAATTATATAACTTCGCATAAAAACCATTTTTCGCAAGTAACTCTTCATGTGTACCTTGCTCAATTATATCACCTTCATTTAATACCAAGATTAAATCAGCATTTTTAATCGTTGATAATCTATGAGCAATAATAAACGAAGTTTTATCTTCAGTTAACTTATCCATTGCTCTTTGAACAATTTCTTCTGTACGGGTATCGACATTACTCGTAGCTTCGTCAAGAATCAAGAATGGCGAATTTTTAAGCATTCCTCTGGCAATTGTAATTAATTGCCTTTGCCCCGCTGAAACGCTATCGTTATCAGATACTACTGTATTATAACCATTAGGTAAGGTCCTAATAAAGTGATCAAGGCCAACCTCCTTGCAAACATCAACCACTTCTTCATCGGAAATATTTTCACCATTATAGACGATATTTTCTTTAATTGTTCCTTGAAACATCCAAGTATCCTGAAGCACCATTGTAAACAAATCATGAATATTTTCCCTAGTAAGTTCATTAATAGAAACACCATCGATTTTAATGTCTCCAGAATTTATTTCATAAAACTTCATTAATAGATTAACCATTGTTGTCTTACCAGCACCAGTCGGTCCTACAATCGCAATTTTTTGGCCCGCTTTAGCTTCTGCTGTAAAACCTTTAATAATTAAATGGTCACTATCATCATATTTAAAGGTTACATCTTCAAAACTAATATCACCTTTCACTTCATCTTTGGATAATTTAGTTGTTAAACCGCTTTCATCAGCCATTTCCGCTGCATCCGTAAATTCAAATACTCTTTCACTAGCGGCAACACTAGATTGTAATAATGTAAACGCTTGAGCAATTTGTGAAAGTGGTGAGGTAAATAATCTAACATAAACGATGAAAGCCACAATAACTCCAAACGAGATAATATCATTCATAGTTAATACTGCCCCAACAATGCAAACAGCTACATAACCAAAGTTACCAATAAACATCATTATTGGTTGCATTAAACCTGATAAAAATTGACTTTTGCGATTAGCCTCATATACTCTTTTATTATAAATATCAAACTTCTCATCAGCTTCTTTTTGTCCATTATAAGTTTTAACCACATTTAAACCTGAGTAAATTTCTTCAATATGACCATTTAAATTTCCTAATTCTTCTTGTCTAGCAGAAAAATATTTTTGTGATCTTTTTAAAATACCCGTCATGCCAGAAAAACCAATTAAACTAGCAATAATTGCTGTTAGTGCTAAAATCCAATTAGTAACAAACATCATAATAATAGTTCCTAAAAATAATGTTACACTGCTTACCAAAGATGCTAACGACTGATTCATTGATTGAGCAATCGTATCAACATCATTAGTTACTCTTGATAAAGTATCTCCAATTGAGTTTTTGTCAAAATATTTAAGTGGTAATTTATTAATTTTAAGGGAAATTTCCTTCCTTAAATGTCTCGCAAACTTATTTGCAACATTAGTCATGCAAATTGATTGAAAATAAGCACATAAGGCACTAACTACATACATTATTACTAAAACCAAAGCCAAATTTTTAACGATATCAAAATTAATTGTTGGCGTTAAAACTTCCCTAATATCATCAGGCATTCCATCAATTTTTTGATAAAGCTCATTAGCTGAAGCGTCTTCGTCAAGCGAACTCATTTCTTTAATAAAAGTATACTGACTACTTGGAGAAATGCTAACACCATCAACTGTTATTTCGCTCAATAAAATGTTTTGTAAGCT
>CALVRF010000062.1 GCA_944358495.1 uncultured Bacilli bacterium | reverse complement strand
GATGAATTTCCTTTTTTGGTAATTATTAAGGATAATAAAAATGGAAAAATTGACTAATTATTAATGGTTAGACATATATTTACAATAGAGTTAGATTTTATGTATTAAAATTATGAAAGAAGTGTGAAGTTTTGATATAATTGAAAATAGGAGGAAAGAATTATGGCAAGGAGAAAGAAAAAAGGAAAAAAGAAAGTTGTTTTTATTGTATTTATTATATTAGTTCTTTTGGGAGCTGGAGCTTATTATCTTTGGACACAAACGGATGTTAAAGAGGAAATTGAAAAGAAAGTCGTTAAAAAGTTAAAAATAGTTGATGAAGATTCTAAGTCTAGGCCAATCGCGGTGATGATTAATAATAACCATGAGGCTTGGCCGCACGCCGGACTTCAAGACGCATATATTACTTATGAAATTGTGGCTGAAGGTGGGATTACGCGTTTAATGGCGTTATTTAAAGACCAAGATACGGCAAAAATTGGTTCTGTTCGTAGTTCGAGACCCTATTATTTAGATTATGCTTTAGAAAATGATGCAATTTATGTGCACTATGGATGGAGTGAGCAAGCTAAATCGGATATTTCGACTTTGGGAGTTGATAATATTAATGGTTTAACCGCATCAGATGTATTTTGGCGTGATACAAGTTTAAATAAGGCCACGGAACATACAGTATTTACTAGTATGGAAAAAATTAAAGAATATGCCGAAAAAGAAGGTTATATACGTGATACTAATAAAGATTTGTTATTAAATTATAGTGTTGACGAAATTAGCTTGAAAAAACGTGAAGATGCGATAAAGGCCGATACGGTTTACATTAAATATTCATATTATACTGATACAACGTATGAATATGATAGTGAGAATAAAGTTTATAAACGCAGTATGTCTGGACAGCCACATGTGGATGCGGTAACTGGTGAACAATATACGGTTAAAAATATTATTATTACGCCGATTGCTAATCATTCATATGATGATTATGGTAGGCAGGAATTAGAAAACATCGGCTCAGGAGAAGGCTATTATATAACTGACGGTTATGCTGTGCCAATTACTTGGGAAAAAGATAGTCGTTCTTCGCAGACAATTTACCGTTATAAAAATGGAAAAGAAATAAAAGTAAATGATGGAAATACTTACATTCAAATTCAGCCAGAGGGAGAAACCCTTGAAATAACAGGGAATGAAGACGATGCGACGACTGAATCATAAATTTGTAAATTTTCTATAATTGTGATATAATGACAAAGTACTTGAGGTGAAAGAGATAATGGATAGTCAAAAACTAGACTTAGAATTTATGCAAATTGTTAAAAATATTTTAGACAATGATGAGTTTAAAAAAATTGAAAAAATTGAACATCATGGTGTAAATAGATTAGATCATTCAATGAAAGTAGCTTATTATTCATATAAAGTAGCTAAAAAATTGCATTTGGACTATGTTGAGACAGCTAGAGGTGGTTTATTACATGATTTCTTCTTTAGTCCAGAGGAAAGAACGCAAAAAGATAGACTTGTTTCAACTTTTGTTCACCCTAAAGAAGCTTTGAAAACAGCAGAATCACAATTTGATTTATCGGCGAAAGAAGCTGATATGATTCGCAGCCATATGTTTCCAATTAATTTATCAGTACCTAAATATGCTGAAAGTTGGATTGTGAGTATGGTTGATAAAGCGGTGGCTACTGGTGAGTTATCGGCTAAGTTTAATCTTAGATTTAAAATTAAATATGCATATAGTCTACTTATGTTAATGATGATTAATTTTGTTAGATAGGAGAAAACAATATGGAAAGAACTTATATCATGACTAAGCCTGATGCTTATAAGCGTGGGTTAATTGGGGAAATTATTACAAGAATTGAAAACAAAGGTTATAAGATAACTGATATGAAAATGATGAATTTAGACGAAACTATTTTAAAAGAACATTACGCTCATTTAGCTGATAAACCATTTTTCCCAGAAATTGTCAGTTATATGACTTCTGGACCAGTGGTTGGCATGATTGTTGAGGGTGATAATGTTGTGGCTGGTATGCGTAATATTATGGGACCTACTGATGGGTTAGAAGCTCCAGCTGGAACAATTAGAGGCGACTATGCTAAAGATAAATCAGAAAATTTAGTTCATGGCTCTGATTCAGTAGAAAATGCCGAAATTGAAATAAAAAGATTTTTTGGATAAAAAAGTCTTTTTTTGCATATAAAGGAGGAATTATGGTAATAACGATTGAGGAGGATAGTAAAAGGTTTAATGCTTGCGTAAGAACGCTTATTTTTAATGAAGATATGACAAAGATTTTAATGCAAAGGCAAGGGAAACACGATTTTTATATGTTTCCTGGTGGCCGTTTAGATTTTAACGAGGATATCCAAACGGCTATAAAAAGAGAATTAATCGAAGAATTAGGTATCACGTCTCAACTAACCTTAAAATATTTTTTAGAAGCTTTTTTAACGTTTCCTAATAAAACTCGTTATCATGAACTTGGTTTCTATTTTATTACCAAAATAAGTGAAACTAAAACCGGTTATTTAGACAATAAAGAATATGATTCTTTAGACGAAATCCATGATGGGAAATCAAAATTTAAATGGATAAAATTAAATGAAATTGATAATTATAAGTTTCTAATGGAAAATTTCAAAAAAATAATTAAAAAGGGTATAGAATTTAATGATAAAGTGGAACATCTAATCTTCAAAGACTAAAAAACAGACTTCAAAGGTCTGTTTTTTTTAATTACCAAATGCACGAGCACCGATAATAATTACTAATAAAATAAATAATACTAAGACAATAGCTGCACCGTATCCAGCGCCATATCCACCACCTTGGTAGCCACCACATGGGTTTCCGCAACCATAGCCTTGATATCCGCCATAGTAATACATATAAAAACCTCCTATCTACTCTAGTATAGTGTACGTCATTTAACACAAAACGACTATTAAAAACACCTAATTTTACATTTTTATCTTTATCACCATTTAAAAAACAAACATATTGTGATATCATATTATATGATAGGAGGACAAAAATGAGCCAGTCTTTTAAGAAGATTTTTAGAGATTTAGATAAACCGTTACTTATATTAACGATAGTTGGCTTTGTTTTTGGCCTTTTAACTATTGTTACAGCTTCAAGTAGGGCGGCGGTGGTCAATTATGATGTCTCTATTTATTATTACTTTTTTAGGGAATTAATGTTTATTTTAATCGGTGTAGCGATTGCTTTAGTGATTTTAAAAATTGATACAAAAAAATACAAAACTTTAGTTCCTTTATTTTTTATCGTTTTAATTATTTTAAATATTATTGCATGGCAGTCTGAGGCGGTAAGTGGTTCTAATAACTGGATTGATTTAAAATTTGTTAAATTGCAGCCTAGTGAATTATCTAAACCAGTAATTATTGCGATGTTGGCGATTTTATTTGAGAAATATTATCGAAAACTAAGAACGACTAATATTCCGCACTATGAGATGATTGGAAAGATCTTAATTGTGGCTTTAATTATTCCAGCGATTGTTTTTTTACAAAAAGACTTAGGAACATTATTAATTATTTTATTTATTATTTTTGTAATGTTGTTAGCTAGTCCAATTTTAAAAATTGATAAACTTAAATATGGTGTTTTACTGGTAGGATTGGCGGTTGTAGGCTTTTTCATTTATAATTCTATGCAAAGTGATGATGTGTTAAATGAGGCTCGTATGTCGAGGTTTTCTTCATGGCTTGACCCGTGCGGGCAATACGAATCTGGAGGCTATCAAGTTTGTAATAGTTATATTGCTATTAATGATGGTGGCCTATGGGGACTTGGCATTGGTAAAAGTAAACAAAAATATTCTTATATACCAGAGCCACATACGGATTCAGCTTTTGCGATAATTGCTGAAGAATATGGAATTTATCGAACGATATTTATTTTCATTGGTTATGGTATTATTTTATGGAGAATTTTATTAATTTCCGCCAGGGCTTCGACTTTACGAGGTAGATATATATGTTTAGGTGTTGCTTGCTTTATTTTTGCTCATATTTTTGTTAATTTAGGTGGAATGTTTGGATTAATTCCATTAACTGGAGTTCCGTTACCATTCTTTAGTTATGGTGGAAGTTTTGCCATTGCGTTAATTGCCGCTTTGGCGATGGTTCAAAGAGTAAACATCGAAACGAAGAATAAAAAAATAAAGGTTTAAAAAGTCTAATTAATTTTAGGCTTTTTTTGTTGGAGAGCAAGGAATTTGACTGTTTGCTATCGTATGATATTTATAGGGGTAATAGAAAGGAGGAAAATGAATTTTAAGGAACTTATTTTAAAATATAAACCGATTATTATTTTAAGTGTTATTGTGGCTTTATTGGTGGCGTTAAATTTTTATTTATTGTTTTTATTAAATCAGGAAGAAGATATTGAAGAAGATGTGGTGATTACCGAAGAGACTGAGGAAGATGTTAAGAAAATTTTTAAAGTAGACATTAAGGGCCAAATTAATAAACCGGGGTTATATGAGGTTGAGGAAGGCTCTCGGGTAATGGACGTTATTAATAAGGCTGGTGGTCTTACAGATAATGCCGATACATCAGTAATTAATCTTAGTAAAAAAGTTAAGGATGAGATGGTTATTTTAGTTTATTCAAAAGCTGAAGTTGAAAAATTAAAAGAGGATGAACAAGAACCGATTATTGTGTGTCCAGAAGTTAACGATGCTTGCGTGACGGATGAATTAGAAGAACCTTTAATTCCAAAAGAAGAAGAGACTAGTGAGGGGGCGACTTCGACGGGCAAAGTTTCATTAAATACGGCTACTTTAGAAGAATTACAAACGTTAGATGGTATTGGCGAAAGTAAAGCCCAAGCGATTATTGATTATCGCACCCAAAATGGTCCGTTTGAAACGATTGAACAGTTAAAAGAGGTTAGTGGAATAGGAGATTCAACGTTTGAAAAAATTAAGGATAAAATCACCACTTAGAATTAGTATTTTATTATTGTTTTTAGTGGCTATTGTTTATATTAGCTTTAGTCTTACGGAAAAACCAGTAAGTAATTTTGGGCTCGATACAAAAATGGTAACGGGGACGATAACTAACTGTAAAACGAAAACTAATGGTTATCAGTTGACGGTTAATGATACTTTAGTTATGGAGAAAATCTTAGTTAATTATTATGAAGAGTTTGAATGTAGGGTAGGTCTTAAAATTAAAGCGATTGGCGAAATAAAGGAACCTAGTTCAAGAACAATTTTTAATCTTTTTGATTACCAAAAGTATTTATTAAGTCAAAAAATTAATTATACTTTTACGGCCGATAAAATTATGATTTTAGGTGAAGATGACAGTATTTTTTATCAATTAAAAAATAGTCTGCAAGACCATATTAATAGTTATCAAAGTAAAGACTATTTAAATTCGTTTGTTTTAGGTAATTCGGATTTCGTTAGTGAAGAAGCGATGAATAGTTATCAAGTGAATGGTATTAGTCATTTACTAGCTATTTCGGGTCTGAATATTACAATTATTGCTGGCATTATTTTATTTATTTTAAATAAAGTAAATAAAAGGGAAAAAATTAATTATACGATTGTAATTTTAGCACTAATGTTTTATATGTTTTTAACTAATTTTACGCCATCGGTTGTAAGAGCAACTTTAATGTTTATTATTTTAACTTTTACTAAAATGTTTAATTTAAAAATAGAAACGATGTATATATTGTTATTAGTTTTAAGCGTTTATTTACTCTATAATCCTTATATGGTTTATCATATTGGTTTTCTTTTATCATTTGTGACGACATTTTATTTAATTCTTTTTAGTGATTTAATTCAAAATACCAAAGGGTATTTATATCAAACATTTATTATTTCTTTGATAGCTTTTTTAGCCAGTATGCCAATATTGATTAATAATTTTTTTACGATTAATCTTTTATCACCATTTATTAATATTATTTTTGTGCCTTTGGTATCGTTATTTATTTATCCTTTATCTTTAATAACTTTGGTGGTTAAACCATTAGATGGTCTATTTTATACTTTAGTTACGTTAATGGAAGATTTGTCATTAATTATTAGTGAGGCTGGGTTAAACCTAGTTTTAAAGCATGTAGATATTATTTTACTTATTTTATATTATGTTTTAATAACTTATGCTTTATATAAATTAGTGAAAAAGCAAAAAAGAGGTTTGGTTTTGGTCTTGATTACATTAACGATTCATGCGAATATTAATTATTTGAGTAGTGAAAATACGTTAACGATGATTGATGTTGGTCAAGGCGATAGTATTTTGCTTAAGTTAAAACATAATATGGGCAATATTTTAATTGATACTGGCGGACAGATGAGTTATGATGGAAGTGAACCTTATGATTTAGCGACTAATAAGTTAATTCCTTATTTGCGAAGTGAGGGCATTAGTAAATTAGATTATTTGGTTTTGACGCATGGAGATTTTGACCATGCAGGAATGACTTTAAATTTGCTTAAAAATTTTAAAGTTGATAATATTATTTTAAATAAGGAAAATGATAATGACTTAGAAAAACAAGTAATAAAATATGCTCAAAAGCAAAAAATAAAACATTACCATTTTCAAAAAGAGATTTTAAAGGTAGGGAATGTTAAATTTTATTTTTTAAATGATTATAAAACGGCTGATGAGAATGAAAACAGCTTAATTATTTATACTAAAATCGAAAAGCAGAATATTTTGCTTATGGGAGATGCAGGTGAGAAAAGTGAAAATTATTTAATAAATAATTATGATTTACCGGAAGTCGATATTTTAAAAGTTGGACATCACGGTAGTAGGACAAGTTCGAGCAAAGCTTTTATCGATGAAATTAAACCGAAATATTCGCTGATAAGTGCGGAAAAAAATAATAGATATGGTCATCCGCATAAAAAAACGCTTCAAAATTTAAATGATTCAATTATTTACCGAACTGATAAGGATGGCAGTATTAAGTTTATTTTGAAAAAAAATCGATTAAAAATTCAAACTTGTTTACAATAGTTTATACAAAAATTCGTAATCAGAATATATTATTAATGGAGAGGCTAGTAAATCAGACAGTAAAAAATTATTTAATACATATAACTCTTTAAAATGGATATATTAAAGGTAGAGTACTATGGTTTTGTTACTAGTAATCTCTCGTAATTAAAAAATCAGGCCTGAGTTAATTTTTATTTCCGCAGGTAAAAATCTATATGGTCACCCCCATAAGACCTTAAACTATTTTAAAGTAGCTACTTTTATGTTGATGAAGATGATAGTTATTATACTATCATCTAAACAGCCCGCTAATGCATTTAGCGTTTAATATAGATAGTCCCCTAAAAGGGGGCTTTTATTATTTATAAATAATGCAATCGTAAGAAAATGATGTTTTTTATAAAAAATTACGCCGTGGCGTAATAAATTGGTAAAATTCTTTTAAGAAACTATACTTTTTTGATTATACTGCCTTGATGAATTAAT
>CALVRF010000061.1 GCA_944358495.1 uncultured Bacilli bacterium | reverse complement strand
CTACGGCGCGCGTCCAGTTCTCTATCTATCATCTGATATCACCCTAACAGGAACAGGAAGCTCAAGTGACCCATATCAAATTGCATAGGAAGCTAAAGCTTCTTTTCTTTTGGGCTATTTTAATGTATAATTGTGTTAGGTGGTAACATGTATGATAGACTAGAGTTATTAATTGGCGATAAAGTGCGTGAATTAAAAGAAAAGGCTGTTTTATTATTAGGTTTAGGCGGAGTTGGTGGCTATAGTTTTGAGAGTTTACTTAGAAGTGGAATAGGAACGATTATTGTTGTTGATAACGATTGCTTTGAAGAGAGTAATTTAAATAGACAGCTTTTATCTAATCTTAATAATATTGGTAATTATAAGGTTGATGAAGCCTTAAAAAGAAAAGAAATAATTAATCCAGAATGCCAAGTTATTAAAATAAAAGAATTTATTACAAAAGATAATATTGATATGTTATTTAAATATAAAATAGATTTTGTAATTGATGCGATTGATACTGTTGATATTAAAAAATTAATAATTAAAAATTGTTTAGAAAAGAAAATTAAATTTATTAGTGTAATGGGAACAGGTAATAAGTTGGATAGTGCTAGATTAGAAATAATGGATATTAGAAAAACCATGTATGACCCTTTGGCTAAAATTATTAGAAAATATGTTAATAGTGAACATTTGAAGGGAAAAGTACCAGTGGTGTCTTCTTTTGAGAAACCAATAAAAAATGAAAAAGTTGGATCAAATGCTTTTGTTCCGGCTGTTGCTGGGTTATTGGCGGCCAATTATGCGGTTTTAGAGTTATTAAGGGGGAATTTGTGATGGAAAAATTTATAATTTCGCGAATAAAAGAGATGGAAGGAAATCTTTTAGGAATTGGAATTAATAATGAAAGAATTAAAAAGGCAATTAGTAAAAATAATAAAATTACTATTTGTAATTTATTAGAAGAACCGCAAAAAGGTTTTGGTAAACATAAACTTGCTTCTAATAAACATGGAAGAAAAGTTAATATTAAAAAGATAAAAAAAGTTTTTCGAAAAAAAAGAGTTGATAATGTTATTTGCAATTTAGAAACGGTAAAGCCTTATTTAAAAACATTTGTTAGAGACAGCGTTTATATCAATAAAGGTAAATTATATATTTATGGTTCTTTTGAAGATTTAAATGAATTAACGATAAAATATCAACGTTACACCAAAGATATAAAAATTGAAAAAGAAGGTAAAGTGAGTATTTTAATCATTAATAATCAAAATACGAAAAATAACAAATTAAAAGATATTGGGTATTGGTGGGCTGATACTTTTACAGCGTTTGTAGATTTTCTAACTTTAATTTTAGTTAACTAACAATCAATTTGATTGTTTTTTAATGGCAATTTTGTTATAATGATATTTAGTGTAAAGGTGATGAATATGTACTTAAAAGAAATAAAAGCGCAGGGGTTTAAATCGTTTGCCGATAAAACAGATATCGAATTAAATAATGGAATTACGGGTATTGTTGGACCAAATGGTTCAGGAAAGAGTAATGTGGTTGATGCGGTTAGATGGGTTTTAGGAGAGCAATCTGTTAAATCGTTACGTGGCGATGGCAATATGACTGATGTTATTTTTTCGGGAAGTAAAAGTCGTAATCCAATGAATGTGGCTTCAGTGACATTAATTTTTGATAATAGTGACAAATATTTACCATTAGAGTATGAAGAGGTGGCGATTAGAAGGCGGGTTTACAAAGATGGAACTAATGAATATTTTTTAAACAATGAAAGGGTTAGGTTAAAAGACATTACTAATTTACTTTTAGATAGTGGAATTGCCAAAGAAAGCTTTAATATTATATCGCAAGGCAAAATTGAAAGTATTATTAGTAGTAAACCTAGTGAAAGAAGAATTATTTTTGAAGAAGCGGCCGGAGTTTTAAAGTATAAAAGGCGTAAGGAAGAAGCGATTAGAAAGTTAGATAAAACCCATGATAATTTAAATAGAGTAAATGATATTATTAACGAGTTAGAACCACAAATTGAGCCATTAAAAGAGGCTTCTATTAAAGCGGATAGATATACTAAAGCTCAAAAACAATTAGAGGAAATCGAAGTGGCTTTAATTACGGAAGATATAACTAATATTAATTATAAATATCAAGAAAGCAAAAGTCAGATTGAAGTATTAAATAATGAAATTTTAAGTCTTGGCGTTTCTAGTAATAAATCAGAAGCTAAAATTGAAGAATATAAAAATGCGATTAATAAAAATTATGAGCAAATAAAAGATGTTCAAAATGAAGTCTTGAAATATACTACTTTAGCGGAAAAATTAAACAGCCGAAAAGATATTATTACGGAGCGAAAAAAATATGAGGCTTCGGATAGTAAACTTCACGATAATATTTTGGGATTGAAAGAAAAGGAGTTAACGACAAAAAACCAGATTAACAGTTTAGAGACAGATATTATTAATTTAAATAGAGAAGTTACTAGTTTAGATGGTAAGATTAAGGACTTAATGGTGAGTATTAATACGGTTAAGAAAAACAAAAACAACTTAGAAAACCATTTGACTAATGTGATTCGTCAAAGACAAAATTTAGAAATTAAGTCAGAAACTTTGAAAAATAATATTGAAAATGGCGGGGGATTACCAGTAGCGGTTAAAAGTGTTTTGAATAATCCAAAATTAAGAGGTATTCATAATGTTTTAGGTAATTTGTTAGAAACGGAAGAAAAGTATTCATTAGCGATTATTACAGCTTTAGGCTTTAGTGCTAATAATATTATTGTCGATAATGAAAAGGTAGCTAAAGAGGCGATAAGCACAATTAAAAATATTGGTAGAGCGACTTTTTTTCCTTTAAATATTATTAAAGGTAAGTATGTTGATAATAATACTTTAGATATTATGAATCATGAGCCTTATTTTGCTTGCATAGCTAGTGATTTAGTTAAATGTGAACCAATGTATCAAAATATTATTGGTAATCAATTAGGTAATGTTATTGTTACCGAAAATATCGATGATGCGACTAATTTAAGTAGAAAAATAAATTACCGCTATCGCATTGTTACTTTAACTGGGGAAGTGGTTCATGTTGGCGGTTCAATGACAGGTGGTAAACAAAATAAGACGCATAATGTTATTAGTGATAAATATGAATTAGAGAGTGTTATTAAAGATTTAAATAGTTTATTAGAATTTATTAAAGAAGATGAGAATAGAATTAATGAATTAGATTATGAATTAAAATCTTTAGAGGATAAAAATTATTTATTAACTAAAGATAAGTTATTACAAAATGAGCAAATTGCGATTAAACAAAAACAAGTTTTGAGTTTAAAAGATACTTTAGAAAAAATAGCTTTAGATATTAAAGGAACTAATAATATTATCGATGGAGCGTTATCCAAGGAAGAAGAACAAGTTATTAATGATTATTATGAAGCCGTTAAAAATAGAGATGAAGCCAGTAAAAAGTTAGAAGTTTTAACTAAAGAAAAAAATGATTTAACGGAAACTTTAGAAGAATATGAGTTATCGGTTAAAAAGGAAAATTCAGCTTATAATCAAAAAACTGAAGAACTTAAAAATTTAGAAATTGCAGTTAACCGAATGGATGTTAAATTAGATAATTTGTTAAACACTTTATCGGAAACTTATAGTATGACTTATGAGAAAGCTAAGGAAAATTATAAGTTAGATATGGAATATAGTGCAGCTAAAAGTGCAGTGAGTAGTCTTAAAAAAGAATTAAAAGAAATTGGTGTGGTTAATTTGGCAGCACCAGAAGAATATGCCCGTGTTAGTGAAAGATATGAATTTTTAATTAATCAAGTTAGTGATTTAAATGATGCGGAAAATACTTTATTAGAAATTATTGAGGAAATGGATAAGGTAATGACGAAAGAATTTAAAGAATCTTTTAAAATAATTAATCAAAATTTTGAAAGTACTTTTAAAAAATTGTTTAAAGGAGGTATGGCTACTTTAAAATTAACGGAACCTGGTAATTTACTAGAAACAGGAATTGAAATTATTGCGAGTCCTCCTGGAAAGAAATTAAGTAGTATTTCGCTATTGTCAGGTGGTGAAAAGACGTTAACGGCGATTAGTTTATTATTTGCGATTATCGAGTCTAGACCGTCCCCATTTTGTATTTTAGATGAAGTTGAAGCGGCTTTAGATGAAGTTAATGTTGATACTTTTGGCCAGTATGTTCAAAAGTTAAAAGACAAATCACAGTTTATTATCATTACCCATAAAAAGAAAACAATGGAGTATGCCGATGTGTTATATGGAATTACAATGCAAGAGTCTGGTGTTAGTAAATTAGTGAGTGTTAGATTAGAAGATGCTTTAGCTAAATAAAGCTTTAGATGTAGAGCGGGGAACTATAGTTTAAAAAATAAACTTAGTCGGTTAATTCCTGCTTTTTTCTTTGATTAAATTATGATATAATTGACCAAGGTGATTTAAAATGTTAAAAGTGAAAAATGTGACTTTGAATTTTGGTAAAAGAGTATTATTTGAAGATGTTAATTTAGAGTTTATGGGTAATAATTGTTATGGAGTAATTGGTGCTAACGGAGCAGGGAAAAGTACTTTTTTGAAAATATTAACTGGAGAAGTAGAAACAACTAAAGGTGAAATTATTAAAGATAAACATGATAGAATGTCGGTATTAAAGCAAAACCATAATGCCTATGATGAATATCCAGTTTTAGAAACTGTTATTATGGGTAATGAGAAGTTATATAACATTATGAAAGAAAAAGAAGCTTTATATATGAAACCAGACTTTTCTAATGAAGATGGTATTAAGGCTGGAAAGTTAGAAGCCGAATTTGAAGCTTTAAATGGTTGGGAGGCGGAAAGTGAGGCAGCTATTTTGCTTTCTGGTTTAGGAATACCCAATGAAGTTTACGATGAAAAAATGGGAACGCTAAAGGAAAAAGATAAAGTTAAGGTATTATTGGCTTCTGCTTTATTTGGAGAGCCGGATATTTTGCTTTTAGATGAACCAACTAATGGACTTGATATTAAAAGCAAAATGTGGCTGGAAGATTTTTTAGTTAATTTTAAGGGGACTGTTATTTTAGTATCACATGACCGTCATTTTTTAAACACCGTTTGTACGCATATAGTAGATATTGATAGACAGCGCATAAAGATGAGCATTGGTAATTATGATTTTTGGTATCAATCTAATGAATTAATGCAAAAACAAATAAAAGACAGTAACAAAAAGAAAGAAGAAAAAATTAAAGAATTACAAACGTTTATTGCAAGATTTTCGGCTAATGCCTCTAAATCTAAACAGGCAACATCAAGAAAAAAGTTACTAGAAAAAATCGAACTTGAAGAATTAAAACCTTCAAGCAGAAAATACCCTTATATTAATTTTGAATATGAAAGAAGATTAGGTAAAGAAGTAATTCATTTAAGTAAAGTAAATGTAGTTATGGATGGTAAACCAATATTAAAGAATGTTTCATTAACTGTAAGAGGTGATGATAAGATTGCCTTGATTGGGGAAAATGAAATAGCTAAAACGACTTTGTTTAAAGTTTTAACTGGAGAAATTATTCCGAATAGTGGAGAAGTTAAAATTGGTTCAACGGTTATTTTTTCTTATTTTCCGAAAAATCACGATGAATATTTTAAGGGAAATGAAAATTTAGTTGATTTTTTAAGAAAATATTCAGAAAATCAAGATGATAGCTTTTTAAGGGGGTTTTTAGGCAGAATGCTTTTCTCTGGCGAAGAAGCATTAAAGCCGGTTAATGTATTATCTGGTGGTGAAAAGGTTAGATTAATGTTTTCAAAAATGATGATGAATAAAGGGAATGTTTTACTTTTAGATGAGCCGACTAATCATTTAGATATTGAGGCTATTACTTCTTTAAATAAGGCGATGAAAAAGTTCGATGGACCGATTATATTTGCTAGTTACGATACGGAGCTTATTCAAACAATATCTAATCGTTTAATTTATATTAATTCTGACGGAACATATATTGATAAACAAATGGATTATGAAGAGTTTATTCAAAAATATAAAGACGCTAATTAAAGCGTCTTTTTAATAGAAATTAACATATTTTTGTAATTTGTAAGTGGTTCCATTAACTTTTAAATAAATATAATATTTACCAGCCATTTCATCTTCATTGATGTAGTAAGAGACATTAACTTTTTCATTATCTTTTTTATTATCATTAATATATGGAGTTTCGGAAATAATAACATCATAAGTTTTTTTGTCTAAAACATTATCTAAAATGATTTTTACGTCATCACTTTTTTTAAAGGTTCCATTAATAACTAGACGATTAATATCTTTATAAATGTTTAAATTATATTTATCGAAAACAGAATTATCTGTTTTCCAAAATAGAATACTAGTGTTTTTGGTAGTTTCAGTAACTCCCATGCTTCCTAATCTTTGACCGCTACCAACAATATATACATCACCAGCATACATATTCATATAACTGGTACTATAAATATTGTGATCAGTTTCAATGATAGAAGTTACTTCGTCGTTAGTTATTTTCTTTAAAACATTGTCTTGATTAACGATAAAAGTATTATCGCGATAATCTAGATTAACGTTATCAGCACTATCATTTAGATTAATATTTTTGGTTTCTTTAAAAGTTTTATTATTAAGATTAACTTCGTATTCGATTAAATGATTTTCATCACCACCATTAATAAAGGCAAATTTATTATTACCAGTAAGGACCAGACCTTGGGGATTACTTGGTAAGGTAACTTCGCCATTAGCCTTTAATAAATATTTTTCATATTTTTTAGAGGCTTTTTCAGCAATAATCCAGTTAATTTCACCGCTGGCATAGTCGATATTTAAAAGCATATCTTTGTTAGAACCAGCGATGGTTATGGAATTGGTTGATGCATCATAGACTAAGGAGTTCATTTTGAACCAATCGGCACCATCATCATTAGGCATCAAATCGTATAAGTCGATATTTTTAACGATTTCACCAGTATTTCTATCGATTTCGACAATATAATCTTCAATGGTGCCACTACCAAAATTATTAGAGGCGACTAAGAAATTACCATTACTTAGTTCATAAACGTCATGATGATAACCACCTGGGATGTTGTACTCAAAATACACTTTTCCGAGCATGTCCATTTCAACTAAACCTGTAGAGTAATATGGGGCACTCATTAAGTGGTCATTGCCCATTAAAATGTGGCCATTGCTAAGGCGCATAAAGTCCCATTTATAGTTTTTATTTAAATACCACCTAATATTCCCATTTTTGTCATAACCTACAGGTTTTCCATTTTCACTAGTGGTAAAGAAAAATTCGTTTTCATTATCGCTATCTAAACTTTTACCATTTTTTAAATCTTCAGGTAGAGGATTGGTTTGAATGGTTAAAGTTTTTTCTTCACCGCTCGAACTAATAATTACGGTATTTTCATAATCAGGGTATAGTCCATAGATTGGTAAGATGTGAGTTTTGCTAGGAAGAAAAGTATTAGTAATATCTTTATCACCATCTTTGCCTTTTACCGTAATGGTGGCAGTTGATAAGTCGCTAGTTTGGAAAACGACTATGGCAGTTAATGGTGAAATATTATAAGGGTCTAAGATGACATTGGGATTATCGATCGAATAGTTGGTGTTACTAAGAATTTCAGATTCTCTATTTGCTTGATAAGCAATAATGTCTTCTTCAGTATCAACTGGGGTAGCAGCTTCGATATATTCGTAGATGCCGATGGATGCTAAAATGGTAATGGCTATTAAAATTAAATATTTATATTTACTTTTCATAATTCCT
>CALVRF010000060.1 GCA_944358495.1 uncultured Bacilli bacterium | reverse complement strand
ACTCTTTTTCTTTATAAGTTTTTAACCTCGTAAGGTTAACTTAATTTATGTTCTGATTGCTATACTTTAACTGTAGGTGGTTAAATATGACAATATCAGAAGCAATGTCTAAAAAGATTTTAAAAATTTGTGCGGAAAAGAAGATTACAATTAATAAATTGGCTAGTATCAGTCTTTTGACACAATCAACAATTCAAAATATAGTTGATGGTAATTCTAAAAATCCTAAGCTTTTAACGATAATTCGCATTTGTGATGGGTTAGGGATAACTTTAGAGGAATTTTTTAAAGATGAACTTTTTCTTAATATTGATAGGGAAGATTGATTGACAATTTTCTTTTTTTTATTTATAATTAACCATGTAAGGTTAACTTTTCGTGGTTAATTATAGGAGAGTAAAATGAGAAAAATAAGAAAAAGAAGAAATAAACAGAGGAAAATAATTGTTATATCATTAATTGCTTTTTTATTTATTATGGTGGGAGGTTATGCGGCTTTTCAGACTAATTTGAATATCGCTGCCAAAGGTAACATTATTAATACACCTGATGAATGCTTTGAAGTAAGTGATAATGGTGACGGAACTGGGACGATAACTAATTATGATGCTTCGTGTGGAAGTGAAGTCAAAATACCAGAAAGAATCAATAATTTAACGATTACAAAAATTAGTGCCGCTACATATACCGGGACAACATTTGTAGGAAGTTTTGCTTTAAAAGGTTTGACTAAAGTTATTTTACCGGATACTTTAATAGAAATTGGCAGTTATGCTTTTGACCACGGACAATTTGAAACAATTACTATTCCGCAAAATGTAGTTACAATATCAGGCCATGCTTTTGCTTCTGGAAGCCTTACTAGTATTAATTTAAATGAGGGTTTAGAAACGATTGGTACGGGAGCTTTTGAATATAATAATTTAACGGATTTAGTTATTCCAAAAAGTGTTAAAAATTTAAATTATACTATTGCGTCTGGTAATTTGATAAATGGGGATAGTGCCTTTATTTATGCTAGAGATGAAAATGGAGAGATAGATGACACAACTTTGATTTCTTTTGGCGACAGGAAACGTAAGCAAGTTGTTATACCCAGCAATGTAAAAATAATAATTTCATCAGCTTTTGTTTCTGATGATGAAGTTGAGCAAGTAATTATTCCTGATAGTGTAACTGATATTCGAGAGTGGGCATTTTGGAGTATGCCTAAACTTAGCAGGGTGGATATCGGCTTTGGAATAGAAAATATAAGTAGTAGTGCATTTCATGTGACACCAAACTTAGATGTTATAAATATCAATAGAAAAGAAAATGCTATTTCCGGAGAGCCATGGGGAGCCGATAATGCTACGGTTAATTGGACAGGAACAAACTAAGTTTATTTTAAGTTAGTAATTGGATATTACTAGCTTTTTTGATAAAATGAAAGTGGTGATATTGGATGATTTGGATAGTAGTGATTATAGTTTTATTAGTTATTTTATGGGCGACTTTCCAGTATGCTTTATTTTATAAAAAAGAACATTTAGTCTGCCCTAAATGCGGACATAAATTTAAGCCTTTAGTTTTAAAAATGATTGTGGCTCCTAATTATATTAGTGGGAAATATATTGAATGTCCAAGTTGTCATATTAAAGAGTATTGCGATGTTCATAAAGATTAAATATGGTGTTAATTTATTATCCGTGATATAATGGAGATAGCTTGAAAATAGAGGTGGAAGAATGAAAAAGATAATACTAGTAGATGGTAATAATTTAATGTTTAGAAGTTATTATGCGACGGCTTATAATGGTAATTTTATGAATAATAGTAATGGCTTTCCAACTAATGCTTTGTTTGGATTTACCAATATGATGAACAAAATAATAAAAGAAGAAAATCCCCAGTATATTATTGTGGCTTTTGATAAAGGAAAAACATTTAGACATGAAAAATATGATGATTATAAAGGTGGTAGAGTAGAAACACCTAATGAACTTAAAATTCAGTTTCCCTTGGCTAAAAAATTACTTACAGCGATGGGAATCAAATTTTATGAGATTGATAATTATGAGGCTGATGATATTCTTGGAACATTTAGTAAATTTTGTGATGATGATCCAGATTTTATTGGAACAATTGTTAGTAGTGATAAGGATCTATTACAATTAATTAGTAAGGATATTGATATTAAATTATTAAAACAAAAGGATTATATTCGTTATAATGAACAAAGTTTTGAAGCTGAGTATGGTATTAAACCGATTAATGTTATTGATTTAAAAGCATTAATGGGTGATGCTTCAGATAATATTCCGGGTGTTAAAGGTGTTGGGGAAAAAACAGCTTTAAAGTTATTGCGAGAATATGGAACTTTAGATAATATATATAATAATATCGATAAAATTTCTGGGAAACTTAAAGAAAAGTTACTTAATGATAAAGATAATGCTTATATGAGTTATGATTTGGCAACGATTGTTAAAAATGTACCAATGGATATTGAGGTTAATGATACTTTGTATTTAGGCCCAAATGATGAACTTAATCATTTATATGAAGAATTAGAATTTTATTCGTTTTTGAAAAAAAACAATAAAATTGCTGAAAAAAAAGAAATTGATATTAAAGTCATTAAAGATGTTAATGAACTTAATATCGATGAACCAGTGGCAGTATGTTTGGAGGTGTTCGGTTCTAATTACCATACGTCACCAATCATTGGAATGGGGATATATAATGATAAAATTGCGGCATTTATTCCTTTAGAAGTGTTGAAGAAAAATCCTGAATTTTTGAGGACTTGTCCAAAGTATACTTATGATGTTAAAAAAGTGATAGTAGCTTTAAAATGGCAAGGTATCGAGACAAATAATTTTGTTTTTGATGCGATGGTGGCTGGAAGTTTACTTGATTATAATGTTAAAGATGATATGGCTTATTTAGCTAATGAAATTGGTAAAAGTTTAGATTTTTATGAAAATATATATGGGAAATTTATTCATTTAAAAATGCCGAGTGAAGAAGTTATTAGTAAGTCAATGGTTTTTAGGGCTAAATTTATTTATGAAACTAGAGAGTTTTTTATCAACAAATTAAAAGATGAAAAGGTCTTTGATTTATATGATAAAGTAGAATTTCCTTTGGCTTTTGTTTTAGCGGATATGGAGTTTACCGGAGTGAAGGTTGATAAAGATAAATTATTAGAAATGGGCGAAGAAATAAAAATAAAATTAGAGCTTTTAACTAAAGATATTTATAATAGTGCGGGCTGTGAATTTAATATTGCTTCACCAGTGCAGTTAAGTGAGGTTTTGTTTGAAAAGTTGGGACTTCCGCATGGTAAAAAAACAACTAATGGTTATTCGACAGCAGCTGATGTTTTGCACAAGATTAAAGATAAACATCCGATTGTGGGTATGGTTTTAGAATATAGGGCTTTATCGAAACTATATGGGACTTATATCGAGGGACTTATGGGAACGATTATAGATGGTAAGATCCATACGATTTATACGCAGAATTTAACACGAACTGGTCGTCTTTCTTCGATTGCTCCTAATTTACAAAATATTCCGGTTAGAGATAGTGTTGGTAAAATGATTAGAAAAGCTTTTGTACCAGAATTTGATTATATTTTAAGTGCGGATTATTCGCAAATTGAACTACGTATTTTGGCTCATATTGCTGATGTTCCAGCTTTAGAAAAGGCTTTTCATGATGATTTAGATATTCATGCGAAAACGGCTAGTGATATTTTTGGAGTGCCGGTGAGTTTAGTTACTCCAGATATGCGTAGAGTAGCTAAAGCGGTTAACTTTGGAATTATTTATGGTATTAGTGGTTTTGGTTTGGGTGAGAATTTGGAAATTAGAGCAGTAGATGCGAAGAAGTTTATCGATACTTATTTAGAGACTTATCCGGGGATTAAAGAGTATATGGATAATATTGTAGCTTCGGCTAAAGAAAAAGGCTATGTTAGAACGTTATTCCATCGTAAAAGAAATATTCCGGAACTTAAAAATACGGTTTATACAATTAGGCAAAGCGGAGAGAGAATTGCTTTAAATACACCAATTCAGGGAACTAGTGCGGATATTATTAAGCTAGCTATGGTTAAAGTTTATGAAGTTTTTAAAGCGAAAAACTTACAAAGTAAAATGATTATTCAAGTGCATGATGAATTGATATTTGATGTTTTAGAAAGTGAACTTGAAGAAGTTAAAAAGTTAGTTAAGGAAATTATGGAAAATGTTTATAAGTTAGAAGTTCCACTTAAAGTTGATGTTAATTATGGTAAAAATTGGTTCGATACCAAATAAAAAGAATATAATAATTCGGGTGGTAAAATGAGTTTAGTTACTAGTGTTTTACTTAAAAGCTTTATAACAAATGTTAGTTTATCGGTGGTGAAGATTGTTTCGGGGTTAATTGGTTCTTCAGGAGCTTTAATTGCGGATGGACTTCATTCCTTTAGTGATACGTTGACGGATATATTTGCGATTGCTGGAAGTAAACTTTCATCTAAGCCGGCTGATGATAAGCATCCTTTAGGACATGGAAAGATAGAATATCTTACTTGTTTAGTCATTGGAGTTATTGTTATGGCGATGGGAGTAATGATATTTTATGAAGCTATATGTGGTAAAAGAGAAATCCCAAGTATTTATGTATCTATTGTTACTTTAATAGTGATTTTAGCGAAATTAATTTTATCTAAGTATATTTTATATAAAGGGAAAAAATATCATAGTAACATTTTAATCGCTTCTGGTAGTGAAAGTTTTTCCGATGTGATTAGTTCCGGTATCGTATTTATTTCCATTTTAATGGCGCAACTAGGAAAAATTAATCCGATATTTATTTATGCTGATACAGTAGCAATGATTATTGTCGGTATATTAGTGGTGAGAATTGCCTATAATATTCTTAGGGAAAACATTAGTAATTTAGTTGGTGAACAAGTTACTGATAAGAATTATTGGAATCAAATTTTTAAACTGATTATGAGTTTTAAAGAGATTATGGCGATTGATTCACTAATTATTTTGAAGTATGGGCCAGTTTATCATATTAACTGTGAAGTTAGTATGGATGAGAAGATGATGCTTAAAGATGTGCATAATATTTTAGAGAAAATTGAAGCTAAACTCAAAAAGTTTGATGATAAAATAGACCATATAATAATTCATGTCAATCCTTATAGTGGTTGACTTATAAAATTTTGTATGTTAGAATTTACTTAGAAAGTGTTGATGAAGACTAGTAATATAAGTGTTTTATTAATAGAGAGTTAGTGGTTGGTGGAAACTAATATAAAGCTTATATGAATCTACTTTGGAGCGGAATTTAATCAATTCCCGGGTAAAACCGTTATCGTAATTAAGACTATGAAATAGGATGGTACCGCGTTTAGAACGCTCCTATAATTCATAGTTTTTTTGTTTTTTTGAAGGTGATAGATATGGAAGGGTTATTAGAAATTATTGAGGAGCTTTTGCACGATAAAGCGAAATTAGAGGAAGAAAAAGCAAGCAACTTAGAAAAAATAAAACTTTATGAGCAAAAGATTTCTTATTTTACTAATTTGTATATGCAAAATAATGCTTATGCTATTGTGTATCAAAGACAGATAGATTCTTATGAAAGGCTTAATGATTTTTCTGAGGAATCGTCATTTCCTTTAAAGATGTTTGATGATTCACTATTTAATAGCTATAGTAAAAAACGAATTAAGGAATTACATGATAAGCGAAAAAAGGTTCTTCACCGAAAAAAAGTAGCCTCGGGATGCATTAGTTATTATGAGGAAAGACGTGAAGACTTTGTATCGCGGAATACGGAAATTGATGAAGAAATTGCTGATATTGATAGACAATTAGACGAGGCTTATATTGAACGTGATACTTCGGTTATCAAAGATTCTGACGAAAAAATATTAGAAAGAGGGAATAAAAATGATAGATATTAAACTTATTAGAGAAAACAAAGAATTAGTTAAAGAAAACATTAAAAAGAAGTTTCAAGACCATAAATTACCTTTAGTTGATGAAGTCTATGAACTAGATATTAAAGGCCGTGAAGCCAAAAAAGAAGGCGATAATTTAAGAGCTTTAAAAAATGAGAAGAGTGCTTTAATTGGAAAATTAATGCGCGAGGCTAAAAAAGATGAAGCTTTAAAAATTAAGAATGAAATTAAGGGTTATAATGATAAAATATTAGAATATGAAAAGATTGAAGAAGAATGTAATAAACAAATAAAAGAAAAAATGATGGTTATTCCAAATATTATGGATGCATCTGTACCGATTGGTGAAGATGATACGAAAAATGTAGAAAATGAAAAATTTGGTGAGCCATTTGTTCCAGATTATGAAATTCCTTATCATGCGGATATTTGCGTCCAATTTAATGGTTTAGATAAAGAAAGTGCGGGACGCACTAGTGGGAATGGCTTTTATTATTTGATGGGCGATATTGCAAGACTACATTCAGCTATGCTTAGTTATGCTCGTGATTTTATGATTGATAAAGGATTTACTTATGCGATTCCACCTTTTATGATTAGGGAAGATGTGGTTAGCGGAGTTATGAGTTTTGAAGAAATGGATGCAATGATGTATAAAATTGAGGGCGAAGATTTATACTTAATTGGAACTAGTGAACATTCAATGATTGGTAAGTTTAAGGGTGAAATTATTAAAGAAGAAGAATTACCGATTGCCATGACTTCTTATTCTCCTTGCTTTAGAAAAGAGGTTGGTGCACATGGTATTGAGGAAAGAGGATTATACCGAGTTCATCAATTTGAAAAAGAGGAAATGATTGTTTTATGTAAACCGGAAGATGGCATGGACTGGTACAATAAAATGTGGCAGTATACGGTGGAATTTTTTAGAAGTTTAGATATACCAGTGAGAACTTTGGAATGTTGTAGTGGGGATTTGGCTGATTTAAAGGTTAAATCTTGTGATGTCGAAGCTTGGAGTCCAAGACAGAAAAAATATTTTGAGGTTGGTTCTTGTTCAATTTTAGGTGATGCCCAGGCTAGAAGATTAGGCATTAGAATGAAAACTAGTCATGGTAATGAATATGTAACAACTTTAAATAATACAGTTCTAGCTACGCCTCGAGGTTTAATTGCTTTCTTAGAAAATAACTATCAAGAAGATGGCAGCATTAAAATTCCGGAAGCCTTAAGACCTTATATGGGTGGCATGGAAGTTATAAAATAAAAATATCAAGGAGTTTATCTTTGATATTTTTTAGTTGATTTTACCACATAGCCAGTCAATAGAACAGTTATATTCTTTAGCAAATTTCCAGATAAAGATGGTGGGAATTAAAACTTTTTTATTTTCGTAAGCGCTCCAAGTAGAGTGGGTAGTATTTAGTAAAGTGGCAATGTTTTCTTGAGTTTTATTTTCTTTTTTTCTTACTTGTTTTAATCTTTTAGCTAAAACATTGATATCAATATTTTTATTAACTAGGGTGTATTTTTTGACATTGGTTATACCGAGAATATAATCAATACTTAAGTTAAAATAATTGGAAAAGTCATTTAACTTATTTAACGGGATGGTGTTAATGCCTAATTCCCATAACGAGTAAGCACTACGATTAGTGTTTAGTATTGTTGCTATTTTACTTTGAGTTAAGTCATGATCCTCTCTGATGGCTTTTATTCTTTTAAATTCCATGTTATCACCTATAAAAATTGTAACGAGATATTTAATTTTTATAATTTATTGCTATTTTATACGACAAAATTGTGGTATAATGAAAATATAAGATAGGGTATTGGCAAGAATGAATAAAATGGATCATTGTTAATACTAAAAGTGATTTACAAACCAATAAAGCATATTGTCATTATATGAATAAAAATAGCATAATAAAATAAATGAATATTTTAAGGTGGGTGTAACAATGAGAGAGAGAAAAAAGAAAAGAATAATAATAATATCAATGATAGGACTACTATTTGTGATGGCATCAGGCTATGCAGCTTTTAGAACCAATCTCGATATCAAAGGAACAAGCTCAATAAATAGTAATTGGGATATAAGAATAACTAATGTAACAGAAGCCAATAAAAATGGT
>CALVRF010000059.1 GCA_944358495.1 uncultured Bacilli bacterium | reverse complement strand
TTTCACAATTATGTCACATTTTGTCAATAAATTTTAAATAGAAGTGATATTTTTAATAAAATATGATATAATATAAGTGTCTAGAAGAATGGATGATTATGAAAAACCTACAAGTTAGCGATAGGGAACCTAATTTATATATGGTGTTGAAGACTTATCCCTGTATAAGAATCCTAAAATATATAATGTGGTACCCACCTGGAAGAGTCCGGTTTTATCGTTAAGGTCCACTTCTAGATTTTTTATATTAAAAAGGAATTAGTTTTCAGCTAATTCCTTTATTTTTTCAGTATTTTTAAAGTTCAATTTGGCGATTTTATTTAAAATATCAATACCGTATTTTTTTACCAATTGTGCCCCAGCTTCATCTACAATATTACCAGCGCCCTTAGGTAGTTTAATTCCCAAGTCCTTGGATAATCTTTCAAATTCTTTAATCAAGACATAACGACTAATCAAAGAAGCACAAGCCACTGATAAACATTGGTCTTCCGCATGAGTAACAAATGTAATATTACGTTGAACTTCTTTTAAATTATTGATATATTTATAATAAATAAAAGGTTCTGTAAATTGGTCAACAACAATATAATCATGTTTTTTATATTGCTTACTCATATCCAAAAGCACCTTGTTATGTAAAATCGCCTTAATAGTATTTAAGTTTATTTTATCACTGTACTTATGATTATATTCTTCATTACTTAAAATCATACTTGAGTATGGGATTTGTTTAATAATTTCTGGGACCACTTTTAAAATATGTTCATCAGTGATTTTTTTGGAATCTCTAACTCCTAATTGTTCCAAAAAAGGAATATCCTTTTTAGTTACATAAGTAGCTGTAACAACAATTGGTCCAAAATAATCTCCAGTTCCCACTTCGTCTGAACCAATAGAAGTGCAGTGGTATAACTTATTGTCAACTATGCGGCGATTATTTTTGCTTTTTGGGTTATTGTCAACTTTTTTAACCTCTAATTTTTTGTTAGGATTTAAATGTTTTTCCATCTCCATCCACATGTTGGCATCAATATCCGCACTAATACCTTGAAATACTGCCTTTCCGCTTTCATATAAAGTTACCATAGTATCAGCCTCTTTAGCTTGAAAAACAGTATAAGGTGGGGTTACGTCACGCTTTTTATCAGCAAAGTATTCTATCATTTTTTCTTTAGTATTGTCGCTGACCTTTAGTGTAATTGTTCGTACTTCATTTTTTGCCATATTTATCACGTGTAATCAATCTTCAGTAAATTAATCCAATTATAGATTGATTCTCCTTTCTATCACCTGTAACCATTTTAGCACATTTCCCTTTAATCTACAATATTCACTCAGCAACAGTTACAATTTTTCTTGAATTTTTGTTTGATTTTTCAACAAATTGGATAAACTATAAATAATAAAAAAAGAAAAAGTTTTTGACCTTTATAATAAAATGTAATATAATTAAAAATAGGAGGTTGCTATGAATATTGTCGATATAATAATAATTGCCTTTTTATTACTTGGTGCTTTAGTTGGTTGGAAACAAGGATTTACTAAAAGCTTAGTAAACTGTGTCGGTTATATTTTAATAATCATTATTGCTTTTCTTTTAAAAAACCCTCTTAGCGAACTAATGATGACCTATTTACCATTTTTTGATTTCTTCGGTGCCATAAAAGGCATAACTGTGTTGAATATTGCTTTATATGAAATTTTGGCCTTTTTAATCATTTTTAGCCTATTACTAATTGTTTTAAAAGTTTTAATGGTAGCCACCAGCATCTTTGAAACGATTTTAAAATTTACGATTATTTTAGGCATTCCTTCTAAAATATTAGGCGCCATTTTAGGTTTTGTTAAAAATTATGTTATCACTTTTATGGTTTTATATATTTTAACTTTACCGATGATTACTGGTAATGAAATATTAAATGATTCCAAGTTTACCAAGCCCATCTTAGAAAGCACACCAGCTTTATCGTTGTTTGCTGATAAAACTTTAAAAGTAGCCAATGATTTTGCAACATTAAAAGATGAATATACTAGTTCATCAAGTTCAAATGAATTTAATTTAGAAACTTTAGATTTATTTTTGAAATATGACATTGTTCAAAAAGATACTGTTCAAAAGCTTATCGATAAAGGAAAAATAAATATCGATGGCGTAGAAAACGTACTAAATAAATATGAGGAGGAATGAAAATGGAAATAATTGAAGCTAATGAACAAACATTTGATAATTTACTAACTAGAGGTGAAATGCTGGTTGACTTTTATGCTACCTGGTGTGGGCCTTGTAAAATGCTAGCGCCCGAACTAGAAGCCATTAAGGATAAAATTCAAATTGTCAAAGTTAATGTTGATGAAAATATGGAACTTTGCAAACGATACGGTGTCATGAGCATGCCAACCCTTATTTACTTTAATGGCAGTAATCGGGAGGTTAAAGTCGGCTATATGCCTAAAGATGAAATTCTTCGATGGATAGGGAAGTAAACCTATCTTTTTTATACATTTTTTGATATAATATTAAAGGTGAAGCAAATGAAAAAAGTTTTTTTAATTGCCATTATCTGTACTTTAGTAGACCAAGTAATCAAACTAATCATAACAAACAGCCTAGATTTTGGGGATAGTATTCAAATAATTCCCAGTTTGTTTTCTTTAACTTTACTGCAAAATACCGGAGCGGCCTTTAGTATTTTTAGCTCAGGGACAATAGTTTTAATTTTAGTTTCTTTAGTCGCTCTTAACTTAATATATTGGTTTTTAATCAAAGATAAAGATTTAAATAAATTAGAAACGATTGTTTATGGTGTTTTAATCGGTGGTATTTTAGGAAATTTAATCGATAGAGTCTTTTATGGCTATGTTATCGATTACTTAGATTTTAATATTTTGGGATTTAATTTTCCAGTCTTTAACTTTGCCGATATTTGTATCGTTGTTACAATAATTTTAATTATTATTTTTACTTTAAAAGGAGAAAAAGATGCAAGAAAAAGTAAATGAGGAAGGAATAAGATTAGATAATTACTTAACTAAGACTTTAGATGTTAGTCGTAGCAGTGTCACTAAAATGATAAAAAACAAAGAAGTTTTAGTTAATGGCCATCCCGTTAAAGCCGGATATTTAACCAAAATAGGGGATGAGATTACTATTAATCATGCACCAGAAAGTACTGATGTTGTTCCTGAAAAAATGGATTTAGACATCGTTTATGAAGATGATGACGTTTTAGTTGTCAACAAAGCTAATGGCGTTGTCGTCCATCCCGCGCCAGGACATTATCATGACACTTTAGTTAATGGTCTTTTATATCACTGTAGTCTTAGCACTAACAATGGTGATTTTAGACCGGGAATTGTCCATCGTATCGATGCTGATACCACGGGTTTGCTGATGATTGCCAAAAATAATAAAGCTCATGATTTTTTAGCTAAACAGTTAGCCGAGAAAACCACCCACCGTAAATATATTGCTTTGGTTTGGGGTGTTATAAAAAATGATACTGGTTTAATTGATGCACCTATTGGTCGTTCATTAACCGATCGTAAAAAAATGGCGATTAACCCTCAAGGTAAAGAAGCTATCACGCATTTTAAAGTTCTAAAAAGATTTAAAGAGGCTACTTTAATTGAACTAACATTAGAAACGGGCAGAACTCATCAAATTAGAGTTCATATGGACTATATTGGTCATCCCGTTGTTAATGATCCCGTATATGGCAAACGAAAATTAATCGATGATTCTGGACAGTGTCTGCATGCTAAAGAACTAGGTTTTATTCACCCAAGCACTCACAAATATATCGAGTTCGATAGTCCGCTTCCAGAAAAATTTATAAATATTATGAAACATTTTGAATAGGAGGGCTTATATGGAAGAGTTAAGTGTAAATCATAATGATGAACTAGTCATGAAATTATTGCGGTATTTTATTTCAGAGAAAAATTATAGCCCGATTGTTATCAAAGGTATTCAAGGAGAAATTTGGCTAGAAAATCTTGATGAAGACTATAAAATAATTCGCATTGTCTCCAACTATATTCATAACGATGAACAGTTTGAATTTGATTTAGTCAGGACTAAAAAACTTATGAAATTAATCAAGAAAAAAACTTTATCCTTTAAAATGAATGCTCTTAGTATCTTTGTTAATTTAAATGACAATGTAGATTTAAAAAAATACAATGATATTCCAAAAATCGATGTTGCCGATGTCAAAGAAACCGAGGATTTAAATAAATATAATTTTATTATTGATTCATTTCCTGACATTACTAAAGAAATGACTTTTAAAGAAAAAGGTTTAGAGCTGTTTATGAAAATAACTGGCGATATTTCGAAAAAAAACGAAGGAGAAGCACGCATGAATGAAGAAGTATTTTCAATGAAAAAACCAATTGTAACTTATATTTTAATTGCATTAAATGTTATTATTTATTTTTTAACTACAATGTTAGGTTTAATTGATGATTTTGCCGTCAATCGTTTTAGCATTGTTAATGGTGAATATTACCGTTTAATTACTGGAATGTTTTTACATGCCAATATTATTCATTTACTTTTTAACATGTATGCTTTATATGTGGTTGGCATGCAGTTAGAAAGTTTCCTGGGTAAGGGCAAATTTTTAGCTGTTTACCTACTAAGTGGTTTAGCTGGCAGCTGTTTATCTATTTTTATGAACAATGGTTATAGTGTTGGGGCTTCAGCAGCTATATTTGGATTACTAGGTTCGTTAGTTTATTTTGGCTATCACCATCGTGTTTACCTAGAAACAGTAGTAAAATCCCAAATCATTCCTCTTATCATTATCAACTTATTAATTGGTTTAATGCCAAATATTGATAACTGGGCTCATATTGGTGGATTAATTGGTGGCGTATTTGCCACTATGGCTGTTGGTATTAAATATAAATCTACTCGTTTTGAAATGATAAATGGTGCAATTTTGTATTTAATTTTAGTAGGATTTTTGTTGTATATGACTTTTAGCGGTATGCTATTTTAAAAAGTAAGAATTTTAAAGTTCTTACTTTTATTTTGGTTTTATAATCTTCTTTTGTCCGTGGTCTAAACTAGAAATCGTTTGCTTCGGACAAGTTATTTCCCTAAGTCTTTTTAACTTATCTATATCGTCGCATCGACTAATTTCGTCAGTAATATCTAAAATAGAAGTTCCTTCTTTTTCTATGGCCTTACTTTTGATTATTGCGTTTTCTTTAGTATGTTTTTTATCAGCAGTTTGATTTTTATGGTCGGGATTAGTCAGGTATTGATATTTTGCTTCTTCAGCTAAAGTGTTATATTCATCAATATTAAGTATTTCTAGTAGAGTGGTGGCAAACAATCCACCATATGTAAAGACTTCAGCCGCCGCTCCTAAGACTCCGCTAGCTCCCGCCATGCTGCAGTAGCCAGCTAAAACCGTTCCTGATAAAAACCACATTTTTGCTTTGCCACTAAAAGTGCTTTCACCTGTTCCTCCATATTTTAAAGCTTTGGCATTAACTCCAGCAACTATCCCCTCTAAAACGAGCGGTACTGTCATTAATGGGAATGAAGGAATTAAGCAAATTAATAAACCGCCTGCACAAATTTTATCAGTTATTTGATCTAATCTTGCTCCTAATTTAGTTTGGCCTTTTAAAGCTCTAGCAACTATACCATCGGCAAAATCCGTTAATAAAAATCCCGCACCTGCGGCTAAAGTTAATGGTAAGTTACCAGAAGCGGCGATCGGCGGAATAACAAAAGGAGCCGCCACTCTCGATAAACTTAAAATGTTAGCGGGCCAAGACCTAACATTAAATAAGTCCTTAAAAAAGCCTTTTACGCCATATTTTTCTTTATCCTGATTGCTCTTTTTTTCCATAAGTTTCACCTCTTTTAAAACAAGTGCTATTGTACCACAATTAAAGCGAAAAGTAAAACCTTTAACACCTTAAATAATTTAATATTTTATACTGTCAAAGAGTGTCTATCCAGCACCCTAATTCGTGTACTTTTTTGTCTAATTTTGTTATAATTAAATTAAAGATAAAAGAGGCGGTATTATGAAAAAAATGGTTCAAAAACTATTTAATATTTGTTTAATATTAGCTATCACTTGTACAACTTTTATGCCAGCATTTAGTATAGAGGCAGCAACCCCTTATACGGTAGAGATGGTTAGTAACACTACTAATAATAAAGTGATTGGTAGTTACTCGACATATAGTGAGGCTGTCAAAGTTATGAATGCTCAAAACTCTACGAGTACTAGTGTTGCCACTGTTTATAAAAATGGAGTAGTAGTGAACTCTAAATATGCCATTTTCCGTCTTAAACCAAATACTAAAACCGTTTATTTATACCAAAATTCGGGTGATAGTACCGCTTATACATATACTAGTCCATCTTATATGACTGATACTGCTTTTTTAGATTCTAATGAAAAACGTGCTAATATAATGCTTAATGGTTTTCGTGGCTGGATTGATTTAAGCGCTGGCGATATTATTCCAATTTCACTTTTACAAACTAATATGATATCTATTAATGCCTCTGGATTAAACGTTCGTGCCGATGCCTCAACTAATTCAACTTCGATAGGCGCTATTACATGTAATGGCTGTTTATATTCTTATACTGCTAAAAAAAGTAATCAAGGCTATACTTGGTATCAAATAACATATAACGATAGAACTGGTTGGGTTGCCGATGGTGATTGGTTAGTAGAGACAACAGGCAATGGTTTAAATACCTATTATTATCGTTATTCAACAGGTAATTTGTTACATAGATATGCTTATCACAATGGGACAAGTTATACCGATAGTTTTACTAATTTAGGCCCAACCCCTTCTTATTTACAGGAAGATGTCCGTTACTATAGCTTTGATGGCGGTATTTATTTATATACTAGCCTAACATCAATGCTTGATGATTATAAAAATAATACTAATACGCATAGTTTAAACGTGAATAATCCTAATTATCCATATTATTTATATTTACCAAATAAATCAAAATCTAACATTACCGCCGAACAAATTGATAGTCAAATAACTGACCCTAGTTCTAAATTATATGGCCAAGGGAAATACTTTAAAGAAGCTGAGGAATTATATGGCATGAATGCTTTATCCGCCTTTTCAACCGCCAAAAATGAAAGCGCGAGTGGAACTAGTCAAATCGCTAAAGATAAAAATAATGTCTTTGGTTATGGGGCCAGTGATAGCTGCCCTTATGACTGCGCGAAAAGTTATAATAGTGTGCGTGATTCAATTATGGAGTATGCTCAAAAAGGTAATTCCAATTATATGACCGCCCAGGCTATTTATTACTTTGGTACACATGCAGGAACTAAAGGTAGCGGTCGCAATGTTAAATATGCTTCCGACCCATTATGGGGTGAAAAGCAAGCTTCGAACGCCTTTACCACTGATAAAAATGCTGGTATGCGTGACTATTTAGCCAATACTATTGGCGTAACGGCTTTTGGTAAATATAACGTACCAGTTTACGAAGAAGCTAGTACCGATAAAGTTATTTATCGCATGCAAAACTCCAACAGCAATTTTAAAGTATATAATGTTCCAGTAACTGTTTTAGAAAAAGTTGGCGACTTTTATAAAATATATGCCGACAGTGCCACTTATACATATGGCTATGTTAAAGCTAGTGACTTATATGTTTCTAATAATGCCCCAAAAATAACAGCAAGCGACCAAACCATCGCTTTAAATTCCAACTTTAATTATATGACTGGAGTAAGCGCGAATGACACAGAAAATGGTAATTTAACTAGTAGAATTACTTATAGTGGTGAAGTCAATACTGCTAAAGCTGACACCTATAAAGTTACTTATACTGTAACCGATAACAGTAATTTTACGACTACAAAAACCGTTAATATTACCGTTAAAGGTGCTTCAGAGCCGGTAATTAATGCCAGCGATAAGGAAGTATCACAATATACTGAATTTGATTATATGGATGGTGTAACCGCTCATGATGATACTGATGGAGATATTACCAAATATGTAACTTATACTGGTAACGTTGATACTAGCGAAAAAGGTACTTATCCAGTTATTTATTCGGTTACTAATAGTAATAATAAAACCACGACAAAAACTATTAATGTTAAAGTGATTGATAATGAAAAACCAGTAATTAACGCTCAAGATAAAACCATTTATTTAAATAGTGACTTTGACCCCAAAGAAGGCGTAACAGCTACCGATAAAGAAGACGGAACTATTACGGATATTGAAGTTACTAAAAATGAAGTAAAAACTGATACCATAGGTGATTATAAAGTTGCCTACAAAGTTACCGATAAAGCTGGTCAAACGACTACCAAAGAAATAACCGTTAGAGTAGTTGAAAAAGTATTAGAAAAAGCTGATGGATTATTTTATATTGACTATTT
>CALVRF010000058.1 GCA_944358495.1 uncultured Bacilli bacterium | reverse complement strand
TTTTTTTCTTAAAAACTTGATAAAAAGCATAAAATGTGATATAAATATTTTGTACTTTGAAAAGCGATGACCAAAGAGTAGTAGCAAAAGCCCTTATTTAATAGAGAGCTAGCACAAGGTGGAAGGCTAGTAAATAATCTTTTGTGAATTCACTTTGATAAGCTGTATAATTAAAGTTATGCCGGTAACGCGTTATAGTTTTCAAGATAAGTTTTACTTATGAATTAAGGTGGTACCACGTCAATCACGTCCTTATGTGATGACGTGTTTTTTTATTTAAAGGAGGAGAAAAGATGGAATTAGATAGTATATTAGAAACATTAAAAAGTGATTTAAGTGCAGTTAAAACTAATCACGAACTGAGTGAAATAAAAACTAAATATTTAGGTAAAAAAGGTGAAATAACCGTTTTATCAGCCAAAATAAAAGATTTAAGTAATGAAGAAAAGAAAACCTTTGGTTCTAATTTAAACAAAGTAAAAAATGAAGCTACTAGCTTAATTAATAGTAAAAAAGAAGCTATGGAAACTGCTTTATTAAATGAAAAATTAAAAAACGAAAGTATTGATATTAGCCTGCCAGCTACTAAAGTGCCAGTCGGGGCCCCTAATATTGTAGAAAAACTTATTGAAGACGTCGAAGAACTTTGCATGTCAATGGGATATGATGTCATCGATGGTCCAGAAATTGAGCTTGATAAATACAATTTTGAAATGCTTAATTTACCAAAAGGTCATCCCGCTAGAGATGCTCAAGATACTTTCTATGTTCAAGGCGAAGAATTACTTTTACGTAGTCAAACTTCTCCAGTCCAAATTAGAAGTATGTTAGAAGGAAAAGGCGAAGTGCCAATTAGAATGATTTGCCCAGGTAAAACATATAGACGTGATGATGATGATGCCACACATTCTCATCAATTTATGCAGATTGAGGGATTACTTGTCGATAAAAACATCAGTTTATCCGATTTAAAAGGTACTTTTGACATCATCGCTAAACATTTATTTGGCGAGGACTGTCAAACAAGATTTAGACCATCATATTATCCATTTACTGAACCATCAGTCGAAATGGATATTAGTTGCCATCACTGTAAAGGTAAAGGCTGCAACATTTGTAAAAATACTGGCTGGATTACTGTCGCTGGTGGCGGCATGGTGCACCCTGATGTGCTTAGAAACTGTAATTATGATCCTAAAGAGTGGAGTGGTTTTGCCTTTGGTTTTGGCGCTGAAAGACTAGCCATGCTTAAGTATAATATCGATGATTTAAGAGTATTTTATACTAACGACTTAAGAGAAAGTAAAACATTTGATAGAAAGGAGGCTAACTAATGATAGATTTAGAATGGGTCAAAGACTATATTGATATTGCCGATGAAGACTTAAATGAACTAGCCGTAAAAATAACAAAAGCTGGTATTAACATTGAAAAAGTTATTACTAATCATATCGATAACTTAGTTATTGGTGAAGTAGTCGAATGTCAAATGCATCCAGACTCTGACCATCTTCACATTTGTAAGGTTAATGTCGGCAAAGAAACTAAACAAATCGTTTGCGGAGCCTCTAACGTAAGACAGGGTCTCAAAGTTATCGTCGCTTTACCAGGAGCTGTACTTCCAGGTAACTTTGAAATTAAAAAGAGTAAAATTCGCGGCGCCGAATCTAATGGAATGATTTGTGCTTTATACGAATTAGGCTTAGAAGAAAAGACCGAAGAAACCTATAGCAAAGGTATTGCTGAATTAGACCCTAAAGCGAAAGTAGGAGCCGATGCAATGAAATATCTTAATTTAGAAGATACTTTATATGAATTAGACGTTCATAAACATCGTAATAATGATTGTTATTATCACATTGGTTTCGCTTATGAAATTGCCGCTATCTTAAATAGAAAAGTGACTTTGCCAAATGACGATACTAAACCAATTAAAGACGACATCAAAAATCATTTTAGCTTAAAAGTAGAAACTGATAAATGCCCATATTATCTAGCTAAAATGGTCACCGACGTTAAAATAGGCCCGTCTCCGGAATTTATTAAAAGAAGATTAAATGCCTATGGTATGCGTTCAATTAACAACGTTGTCGATATTTCTAATTATGTTATGTTAGAATACGGTCAGCCACTTCACTTCTTCGATAAAGACACGTTAGGTGATAAAATTTTAGTTAGAAATGCTAAAGAAAATGAAGAAATTAAAACTTTAGATGGTATTGACCGCATATTAACTAGTAATGATATTGTTATTACTGATGGCAAGAAACCTGTTTGTATTGCTGGCGTTATGGGCGGAGAAAATACCGAAGTAACTGATAATACTAAAACTATTTTAATCGAAAGTGCTATATTCGATAGTGTCAGCATTAGAAATACTTCAGCTCGCTTAAATTTAAGAAGTGAAGCTTCAATTCGTTACGGTAAAGGTTTAAGCTATGAATATACTGATAAAGCCATCGAAAGAGCTTGTCACTTATTAGAAAAATATGCCGGCGCTAAAGTCCTTTCAGGAACTATAAAACACGATAAAGTTGATAAAACACCAAAAGTTGTAACTTTCAAGGCTGAAGAAATCAATAATTTGCTTGGTATAACTATTTCTGAAGACGATGTTAAAGTAGAGCTTGAACGCTTGGATTTCCCTTACGAATATAAAGATAGCACATTTAAAGCGACTATTCCTAGTAGAAGATTAGATATTGAACCTTATGTCAACGATATCGCTGAAGAAGTAGGAAGATTATATGGTTACCACAATTTAGTATCAACTTTACCAAAAGTTCCTATTAAAAAAGGCGAGTATGCGAAAGATATTAAATATCGTAAATTAATTTCTAAACGCCTTAGAACGTTAGGCCTTAACGAGGCTAAAACTTATACCTTAGTTTCTAAAGAAATGGCCAAAAAATTTAAATATGAAAATAAAGAAAATGCTATTTTGCCAAATCCAATGAGTAGTGATAAATCTGTAGTTAGAACAACCTTAATTCCTTCACTTTTAAATGCCTATGAATATAACTGCTTAAGAAAAGTAAAGGATATAATGTTTTATGAAATTGCCAAAACCTATGATTCTAATTATCAAGAAGAAAGTAAAATTGCCATTCTTATGGAAGGTAATTACTTACTAAATCAGTGGCACAACCAAAACATTAAAGTTGATTTCTACTTAATAAAAGGAATTGTTGAAAATCTATTAGACTACTTAGGCTTTAAAAATAGATATACCTTTGAAAAACAAGAACTTCCAGATTTACACCCAGGTATTGGTGCTAAAATTATGTTAGATAGGAAAATGATAGGAGTTATTGGTAAAATTCATCCACTATTAACTAAAGATGATGTTTACGTCGCTGAATTATCTTTAGAAGCTTTGATGACAAGCGTTAAACCAATTAAATTTAAAGAAGCTCCTAAATACCCAGAGATTGTTAAAGATATGGCTTTTGCCGTTAAAAAAGATGTTATGTCTAGTGATATTGAAAGCCTTATTAAAAAAGCTGGTGGCCGTCTTTTAACCGATATTAAAGTGTTTGACATCTATACTGGCGAGCACATCAATGCCGATGAAAAATCAATCGCTTATTCATTAACTTTCCAAGACCCAGGCCGAACTTTAACCGAGGAAGAAGTTAATAAAGTATTTGAAAAAATAATTCAAACCGTTGAAGAAAAAATGGACGCTAGATTGCGTGATAAATAGCCTTGAGCCTTAAACCCAAGGCTTTTTTATTTACGGTTTTAGTGAAAAATGTTAAAATATACTAAAGGAGCGTGTATTATGCAAACAAGATATTACGATAATATAAGTGATAAATTAAAAGACTACTTTGCTGTTTTATCACCAGAATTTCCCGAATGGTTACATGAATATATCGATACCCCAGAAATGCAAAGAATTGGTAACATTAGTATGGATTGTGGTTGTGATTATACTGATTTGTTTCCTAAACATCCATGGCACTCTAATTTAGACCATAGTGTAGGGGTAGCCTTAATTATTTGGCATTTTACCAAAGATAAAAAACAAACATTAGCTGGTTTATTTCACGATATTGCCACACCAGTGTTTAAACATTGTATTGATTTTATGAATGGCGATTATGAACATCAAGAATCAACCGAAGAAAGAACTAAATTGATTATTCAAAACTCTAATGCTATTATGTCTTTACTAGCTCGCGACCAAATAACACTGGAAGAAGTCAGCGATTATAAAATATATCCTATTGCCGATAATGATTCACCGAAATTAGCTGCCGATAGATTTGAATATAATTTTTGCTGTGGCTATATTATTCATCCCATTTGGACCCTAGACGATTTAAGAGAATGTTATAACGATGTTACGATTTTAAAAAATGAAGATGGAATACCTGAGTTAGGCTTTAAACATTTAAAAATAGCCGAAAAATACATTCATATTCTTAGAAATCTATGGCCATGGTGGATAAATGACGAAGAAAGAACATCAATGCAGTTTTTTGCCGACATGTGCGCATCGATGAATAATCTCGGTTATTTATCTATTGATGATTTGTATACCTTGCCTGAAAGTGAAGTCGTTAAAAAATTTAAAACCTGTGGTAATCCTTATTTAGAAGAAAGCTTTAAAAAGTTCGAAAATGCTACAAAATGTTATCGAACAGATGCCCCAGTAAGTGGTAAATATTGCGTCAATATTAAAGGAAAAAGACGTTATGTTAATCCCTTAGTTCAAGAGAATAATCTTTTTAGCCGTGTGTATGACTTATCAAAACAAGCCCAAAAAGACATAGATGATTATATGAAAATCCCTATAGATGGTTATACTTATTTAGATTTTGAATTTACGCCCATAAAACCTAAAAAAGAAAAAACTTTTATCAAACGATAAATAAAAGACTCTTAAAAAATCATTGTTTTTAAGGGGCCTTAATTTCTTTAAAAAATAATTTGACAAAGATTTATGTTTGTGCTAATATAATGGGCATATTTAAAGGGGGGAAAATAACATGTATGAAGAAGAGAATAAAGGCTTTGCTTTTAAAAATATAATTTTAAAAATTTTATTTATAGTCTTATTAATTTTTCTTATCATTTGGTTATTTCCAACAAAAGGATATGTTTCTAATTTAATCAATGAAAAATTAGGTACTTCATCTAATCAAGTTTTTAATAATAATATTGAATCGATGAAAACCGCAGCTATATCATATTATAATAACTCTGGACTTCCAGAAAAAGAAGATGATACTAAAAGAGTAACACTAGAGCAAATGATAGAAGATAAACTATTAGTGGAATTTACCGATAGTGAAGGTCAGGCTTGTGATACTAAAGCATCATATGCCGAAATTACTAAAAATACGGATGACTATACGATGAAAGTAAACTTAGTTTGTCAAGATAAAGAAGATTATGTTATTAGCTATTTTGGCACATATGATTACTGTGTCGATGGCGTTTGCGAAAAAAAAAACTAATTGAGGACGAAATTTCAACTGATACAAAAGAAACTAATACTGAAGAAAATAATCAATCAAATACTAGTGATGAATCAAATTCTAATACCTCAAACGAATGCCAATATGTTAAAACATCAGGTGGTTATTACACTAACTATGGAGCTTGGAGCAATTGGACCACTAGTAAAATAAATAGTTCTAATACTAGACAAGTTCAAACTAAAATAAACAAAGTTCAAAGTGGAAATACCACCGTTCAAACAGGAACAACCACCGAAACCGCTAATCCAAAGAAAGTAACCGTTACCAATAACGGTGTTCAAAGCGTTATTTATGTATGTGGTACAGAGTATGACAATGCTGGTAAATATATGAATCCTAGAAAATGTATAAAAACAGTTCCGAAATATGAAACTAGACCAGTTTATACCACAACCACTTATTATCGTTACCGCGACAGAAGATATATAAATAATTCATCCGATTATAAATGGAGTAGTTGTGATGACCAAAGTTTATTAAATAATGGTTACACCAAAACTGGAAAAACAAGATAATACACCAAATGGTGTATTTTTTGTCAAGCAAAATAAAAAAACTCCAGAAGTGTTTGACTTTTTAAAGAGGCCTATGTTATTATTGTTATAGTAGGAAAGTAGACGGAAAGAAGGCATCTTATGGCAGAAAAATATGTTTTTGAATACGAAAATGAAAACGAATTTAAAAAACTAGAAAGTGCATTAAAAAAATATAATATGTTAGCCTATAAGAAATTATATTTTGAATATTATCCATCTTTAAAAAGTGGCCATCTTCTAGGCGATAAAGTAAAAACCGAAAATAATGAAGATTATTATGAAGTCAAGCTTCCAACTGATGCTTTATTTGCTAAAGTTCATGGCGAAGCTAAGTTGCACTATAAAGTAAATGATGAACGAAAAGTTATTATAATATTAACCTTAACCCCAGAAGATATTTTTAGTGAAGGTCATCAATCAGAACTAGTAACCTATAAAGGAGTTATGGTATCTAAAGAACATGCCGATAAAGATATGTTCAAAATAAATCTATTAAATATGATACAAAAATAAGGGACTGAATTTAAACAGTTCCTTATTTGTTTCTAATTATATAAAACCGCTGAAAAATAGCGGATTTTTTTGTAATAAAGATAATTTATCATATAACTATCTTAAAAACTCGTCGATAGAGATTTTAAAGTTTTTACAAATTGTATATAGTGTTAATGTCGTAATTAAACTTAAACCCATTTCATAATGACTATAAGTAGAACGAGCTATTGAACATTTATCTGCCATCACTTGCTGGCTTACATGTTCTTTTTTTCTTAATTCTTTAAGTTTCTTTCCGATTTTAATTTTATCTAGCTTTATATTATCCGAATATTTCTTATTTTGTTTCGTTAAAGCTAAAACAAAATCCACCGAATAATTAAATTGATTGCAAAATTTTACTAATTTTTTTAGTGGCATAGTATCGTAAGCATTTTCCCAACCACGAACTGTTGAATCACTTACGCCAAATACATTTCCCAATTCTTTTTGGGTCATTTCTAATTCTTCACGGCATCGTTTTAAATTATTTTCTATCATATATATCTCTCCACATTAATTTTCCCATTAAATATGATTTTGATACAAAAACAGCGGGTCATATATCAAAAATGTGGTATAATAGAATAAAGGGAGTGATAAAGTGCGGAAAAGAAGATTGACAAGGAAAGCAAAAAGAAATAAATCTAAAAAGATAATTATAATTTCTTTAGTTTGTTTTATGTTTATTATGATCGGTGGTTATGCCGCTTTCCAAACTAATTTAAATATTACAGCCAAAGGTAGTATCGTGGATAGAAGTAGGGTAATCCAAAGTTGGACAAGTACAAGTAACGAAGATTTCCATACGGATTATTACAGAGAAAATATTGTAAGTGCAACATTTTTGGATGATGCTAGAGTGCCTAGTAATGCCGTCGAAAGCTGGGATGTATCAGAAACCAAAGATAGGGGAGTTATGGCTTATGTAGTTCAAAATAGTGAAGATAATACGAAATATGATTTATATATTGGAGCGGGTGGTGGAGTTATAGCCAATGAAGATAGTAGTTATTTGTTTCGTGAATTTATAGGTGTAACTTCAATAAATTTTAATAATAATTTTGATACGTCTAATACGCTAAGCATGCACCAAATGTTTTACCATTGTTCTAATCTCGAAACAATAGATTTAAGTAGTTTTGATACTTCTAATGTTACTAATATGATGGACTTTATTTCTGGAGGCAATAAATTGACTAGTTTGGATTTAACCAGTTTTGACACATCGAATGTAACTAATATGTATCACATGTTTTCAACTTACTATAGAGAAGCTCAATCTGGCCAAACAAGCACATTAACAGAAATCTTGTTTGGGCCTAAATTTGATACTTCCAAAGTGACTAATATGGCCGATATGTTTGCAGGATTACCTTTAAAAAGTTTGGATTTAACCAATTTTGATACATCCAATGTAACTAATATGTATCATATGTTTTATAATTGTAGAAATATTACTACCTTAAATTTATGTTCGTTTGATACGAGTAAGGTTACTAATATGATAGGTATATTTGGCTATACGTCCAGTGTACAGAATGTATACGTTGGTCTTAACTGGATAATTACTAACGCTGACACAACACAAATGTTTATGAACAGTAATATATCTGAAGTAACAACAGGTAAGTGCTAATCAATAGATAGCTGAATTATTTGATAATAAGACAATTTAACAAATAAGTTATTACTGGCCAATTCCGTTAGTCACCAATTATGATACAAAAATAAGGAACTGTTTAAATTCAGTTCCTTATTTGTTTCTAATTATATAAAAACCGCTAAAAAACAGCGGTTAACTTCATAATGGTGCGGGTGAAGGGACTTGAACCCCCATGCCGTAAGGCGCTAGATCCTAAGTCTAGTGCGTCTACCAATTTCGCCACACCCGCA
>CALVRF010000057.1 GCA_944358495.1 uncultured Bacilli bacterium | reverse complement strand
TATTAGCCTAAATTAGTCTATAATTTGTATGGTAGGTGAAGGTATGGGAAGAAAATTAAATAGAAGAAGGGTAAAAAAACAAAGGAAGATAATTGTTGTTTCCTTAATTGCTTTTTTATTTATTATGGTAGGTGGTTATGCGGCTTTTCAAACTAATTTGAATATAACGGCTAAAGGAAATATTGTGGACCCATCTAGAGTTATTCAAAGTTTTAATATGTATGATTCATATACACTAAAAGATTTTCATACGGATTACTATAAAGAAAATATTATAAGTGCAACATTTTTAGATAATAATTATGTCCCTAGTAATGCTGTAGAAAGCTGGGACGTTTCAGAAGATGGCAAAGGTGGAGTTATGGCGTGGGTTATTCAAAATAGTGAAGATAACACCAAGTTCGATTTATATATTGGAGCAAATGGTGGAGTCGTTGCAAATGAAGATAGCTTACATTTATTTTCTTATTTTGCTAATTTAAAAGAAATCGAATTTAATGATAACTTTGATACTAGTAATGCAGTTGATATGAGTGCGATGTTTTATAATTGTAAAAGTTTGGTGGAGTTAGATTTAAGTAGTTTTAATACTAGTAAGGTAACTAATTTTTCAGCTTTGTTATCTATGTATAATTACCAAAATGCCTCATCATTAACAAAAGTTGATTTAAGTGGTTGGGATACTAGAAATGTAGTTGATATGCGCGATATGTTTGCTTACAATATTAATTTGGTAGAAATTGTGGGAATAGAAGATTTTAATACTGGTAACGTCACAAGTATGCATGGTGTATTTTTTAATAATAGAAAAATAAATAATTTAGATTTAAGTAAATGGAATAGTGATAAAGTGACTACTATGCGGGGCATGTTTTATAACTGCCAAAATATAACTGAGTTGAATTTATGTTCATTTAATACTAAAAACGTAACCAATATGCAAGCGATGTTTGGAAGCACAATTAATTTGAATCACATTTATGTTGGTGATGGTTGGACGATGGAAAATGTTAGTAATAATAGTACTATGTTTGCTGGAAGTAAAGTATCCTCAGTAACAACCGGCCAGTGTTTATAATATGGTATGAAAAAACCTCAAGCTTGAGGTTTTATTCAACTGTAACTGATTTAGCTAAGTTTTTCGGGGTATCGATTTCACAGCCTTTTAATTTAGCGGTTTCGTAACCAATAAGTTGTAAGGGAATTGTGGCTACCATAGGGTTTATAAAATCATTAGTTGTTGGTATAACGATTTTATAATCAGCGGGATTAAATTCGTTATCTATTTTGTCGGTAGTAATAATAATGGTAGTGGCTCCTCTTGTTTTAACTTCTTTGATATTGTTAATTGTTTTATCAGCAATGTTTTTATCTGTTATAACGGCAATAACATTGGTATTTTTTTCAATTAGTGAAATGGTTCCATGTTTTAATTCACCAGCTGGGTAGGCAACACTGGTAATGTAGGATATTTCTTTTAGTTTTAAAGATCCTTCCATACTAAGGGCATAATCGATACCGCGCCCAATGTAAAAACAGTTATTTTTCTTGGCTAAAACTTTAGCTATTTTTTTATAGTCAATATTAATCATGTTACTTATATAACTTGGAAGTTTTTCATAGGAATCAATGATTTCTAAAGCTTTTTTTTCACTGATAATTTTATTAGTATAACCGATGTTTAAGGCAATTAAACTTAATATGGTAATTTGTGCCATATAGGCTTTAGTTGTGGCTACGGAAATTTCTGGTCCAGCTTTAATATAAATAGTTTTAGAAGCTTCTCTAGCGAGTGAAGAACCGACAACATTGACAATGGCTAGAGTATCAATTCCCATGCCGTGAACTTTTCTTAAAGATGCTAATGTGTCGGCAGTTTCTCCTGATTGAGAAATTAAAATGACTAAAGTGTGTTCATCAGTAAAAACTTTTTGATAACGAAATTCGCTGGCAATATGAACTGTTACTGGAATATTTCCATATTTTTCAATTAGATGTTTGCCGATTAATCCAGCGTGATAAGCACTGCCACAACCGATAATTTCAATTTTGTGATATTTAGAAAAATCTGGCATGTTCTCCTTTAAACTATCTAGGCCAAATTGTAAAAAGGGTTTGATAGTTTTTTTGATGACTTCTGGCTCTTCGTGAATTTCTTTTAACATAAAGTGTTCATAGCCATTTTTTTCGGCACTTTCTATATTGCCTTCAAAAGTAATTATTTCTTTATTAACTAATTCTAAGTTATCATTATATATTTTAACTTTATTACTAATTTCGGCGATTTCATTTTCGCCAATCAGCATGTATTTATTGGTATATTTTAAGATGGCTGGGACATCGGAAGCAATAAAGTTTCCACCATCATTTATGCCTACTATTAAAGGACTATCCTTTCTAATGGCATAAATAGTGTCTTTGATATCATCACAAATAATGCCTAAAGCATAAGAGCCAATAAGAAGTTTTTTGACTTGAACTAAAACTTTTAAGATGTCGTTTTTTTCACTATACAATTTATCGAGTAAGGCAGCTATAACTTCACTATCAGTTTCGGATTTGAATTTGTAGCCATTTAGGAGTTGTTTTAATGATTCATAGTTTTCGATAATACCATTATGAACGATCGTAAATTTACCAATACGATGAGGATGAGCATTTTTTTCGTCAGGTTTACCATGAGTGGCCCATCTAGTGTGACCTAATCCATAATGTGTAATTATATATTTTTTTAGTTTTTTTTCTAGATTGGCTATTTTCCCTTGAGCTTTAATAATTTCGATGCGATTACAAGTGTGGTAAGCAATTCCAACGGAATCATACCCTCGATATTCTAAGGCTTTTAGACCATCAATTATGACACTAGATGCGTTTTTTTCCCCAACGTATCCAATGATACCGCACATATTTGTTCTCCTTTCTTAAGATGATATATCTCTTTGTGGATTTGAAGATATACCTTACGAGCCTTATTACCCGTAACAAGATCCGCCGATAATTTCGATACTTGTTATCCTCGTCATTTTTGAAATAATTCAAAACTCAGGCGCTAAGTAAATAATGCTGCCTACTATCATTATTTACTTTACTATATTATATAAGATTGGCTTAAAAAATGTCAAATATAGTCATACAGGAAAGAAAATTTGTAAATAAGCAGGAATTCGGTGCTTTCTTATCGTATGATATTTATAGAGGGTAATTTATACCCTAGAAAGGAGATAAAATGGAAATACTTAAAGCAGTTGATTTAACACGAATTTATGGAGAAGAGGGCAACGCTGTAAAAGCGGTTGATCGGGTTAATCTTTGTATTAACCAAGGGGAGTTTGTTGTAATTACTGGTAAAAGTGGAAGTGGTAAAAGCACATTATTACATCTTTTAGGGGGCGTTGATAGGATGACATCAGGTGCAGTAATTATCGATGGTAAGAATATTAGTGATTTAAAAGATGATGAACTGACGAATTTTCGTCGAAAGAACATTGGATTTATTTATCAATTTTACAATTTGATACCAGTTTTAAATGTTCGGGAAAATATTATTTTACCGATTGCTTTAGAAGGGGTTAAGGTTGATGAAGATTATTTTAAGGAAGTAATTAAGACTTTGAATTTGCAAAAAAGATTAAGGCATTTGCCTAATGAACTTTCAGGAGGCCAGCAACAAAGAGTAGCGATTGGACGAGCTGTAATTAATCACCCTAAAATTATTTTAGCGGATGAACCAACAGGTAATTTAGATAGTAAGAATGGGAAAAAAATATTAAATATGCTTAAATATTATAATAAAACATATGGACAAACTGTAGTGATAGTCACTCATGATATGGGTGAGGCGATTAATCTAGCTGACCGAGTAATTACTTTTGCGGATGGGAAGATTATCAAGGATGAATATCGAAAATAATGTAGTGGAATGATGAAATGCTGACATACAGGTATTTGACACGGAATAAAAAAAGAACATTAATTACACTTAGTAGTATTGTTTTAGTGACTGTGTTATTCTTATGTATTGGTTTATTATTTTCTAGCATTAGGGAATATTTGATTGATGAGGTTACCCAAACTAAAGGTAATTATCATGTAGAACTAAAAGGTAATATAAAGAAAAGTGAATATATTAAAAAAATAGTAACCGAGAATGGGGTTAATTATATTACATTTGATGATATTCGAAAAGTTTATGTTTATACTGAAAAAATGTGTCAAAGTAATAAGTGTGAAGATGTTATTTATAATGAGACATTACTTTCATTATATGGTCTTAGTGAAAATGAAAACATGATGGATGCATTAATTAGTTTAATGCTTGTTATTTTCTTAGTGTTTAGTATAGGTATTATTTTAATTATTTATAATTCATTTGCAGTATCAGTAATGGAAAGGAAAAAGCAATTTAGTTTATTAAAAAGTGTGGGCATGACGAAGAGAAAAATTCGTCATATGGTACTTTTAGAAAGCTTGGTCTTATTAATTATTGGTATGATGATTGGATTTATTATTAGTGTGAATGTGATGTTTTTAGGACTTCACTTGATTAGTAATTTATTAACGGAATTATTTACACGAGATTTAAAATTATCATTTTATCCTTTATTTGTAATAATTCCGGTGTTGTTTGTTGTTTTTACGGTATTTTTAGCGGCTTTTATTCCAGCAATAAAGGCCAGTAGAGTAAGTATCGTGGGCGGTATTTTAAATAGAAATGATTTTAGATATAAAAAAGAATTTAAGTTTATGAAAAAGCTTAGTATTACAAAGAGACTGGCTTATCTTAATTATCAAAGGTGTAAGAAAAAATATCGCCCAATTATTTTATGTATTTTTATTAGTACGATTATTTATGTAATGGTTAATTTGTATTTGGACTATGGGGTAAAAAGTATTAATGATTTTGCGGATATGCCGGATTATGATGCCGAGGTTAATATTGTAAATAGTAGTGATGAGGTTTATAAAAAGTTAGAGTCTTGGTCTAAAGATTATGATGATTATGAGATGTTTAATTATTGTGTCATTTCGCCGGAAATAAATCCTGATAGTTATTTAGCTAAGGAGCTTAAGCAAAATGTCTTAGTAATTGAGGGTCAGGATAATTATGTTATCAATAAAATTAAAGGGGTGGAGACGGTAGATGGCAAAATGCAGAAAGTTGATAAACCTTATTTAAATGATAATGTTTGGCTGAAGATTAACGATAAAGAAGTTAAAATAAAGACTAAGAAAACGGGCCCTAGTTATTTAGATAGTTTTTTAACGAAAGATAATATGGTATTTGTAACGAAAGATTTTGGCAGTTATTGCCCGAATTTTGGTACAACTTTGTTTTTAAATGGGAATATTAATTTGGAAAAAGATTTAAGCTTATGGGCAAATGATAACCAAATTAAAGAAGCTGAATATATTGATATTAAGAAGGCTAATAAAATAACCCAAAACATTATTGTAGCAATTAAAGTGGTGTTATATAGTATGTTAATATTAGTTTTATTAATTGAAATTAGCTCACTTATAAATACGATATGGGGAAGTATGAATTTACGAATTAAAGAGTTAGCGACACTGAAAAGTGTAGGTGCTACTAAAAAGCAGATAAATTTAATACTGGCATATGAAAGCTTTTATCTTGTACTTAAAGGATTTATTTATGCGTTGCCATTTATATTTTTAATTAATTATATTTTACATCAAAGTTTAAATGAAGTGTTGGTAATGGAGGTTATTGTACCATATAAGGAAATAATAACTAGCTTTATTTTTAGCTTTGTGATAATATATTTAACGATGATAAAAGTTCATAAACGATTTAGAAATAATGAAATTATTACAATAATTACTAATGACAATATTTAGTAAATAGCCTTTTTATAATATTGGTAGCCCAATATAAATATGGTATAATGTTTATAAGGATGTGATGGCATGCGAGTAGTAGTTAGTGCGGGTGGCACTGGCGGACATATTTATCCGGCTTTAGCAATCATTAATAAAATTAAAGAAGAAGAACCTAATAGTGAGTTTTTATATATTGGAACGCATAATCGAATGGAAAAGGATATTGTTCCTAAGCAAGGAATTTTGTTTAAAGCGATTGAAATGTATGGTTTTAATAAGAAACATTTATTTAAAAATTTTAAAACGGTAAAATGCCTTTTTAAGAGTTTTAAAGAGTGTAAGAAAATGATTAAAGAGTTTAATCCTGATGTGGTTATTGGCGTGGGTGGTTACGTGACAGTTCCTGTAATTATTAGTGCGAAAAAATTAGGTTATAAAACTTTTATTCATGAACAAAATAGTATTCCAGGAAAATCTAATCGCTTTTTGGCTAAATATTGTGATTTAATCGGGGTATCGTTTAAATCATCGATGGAGTATTTGCCAAAGAACAAAACGGTATTAACCGGTAATCCTTGTAGCGAAAATGCTTTAAAAGTGCCGTCGGCAACAAAGATGAGTTTAGGCTTATCATCTAATAAACAGTTAGTTTTAGTGACGATGGGGTCTTTAGGTTCTAGCTCGGTTAATAAAGTTATGATGGAAGCGATGGATAAATTTAAGACAAAAAAATACGAAGTTTTATATATTAGCGGGAAAACATTATATGAAAAAATTAAAGATAATAAATTTCCGACTAATGTTAAAGTTTTGCCATTTTATGAGGGATTAACGGGAATCATGAAGCGTGCTGATTTAATAGTGTCTAGAGCTGGAGCTTCGACTTTAAGTGAGATTATTGCATTGGAAATGCCATCTATTTTAATTCCTTCACCATATGTGGCTAATAACCATCAATATATTAATGCGATGGATTTAATTAAAGAAAGGGCAGCTATCATGATTGAAGAGAAAGATTTAACTAGTGATTTATTAGTTAAAACGATTGATGATACTTTAAATGATGTGGTTAAGTTAAGGACTTTAAAAAATAATTTAAAGAATTTTAAAGTGGATGATAGTGCTAGTATGATTTATAATGAGTTAAAGGAATTGATAAAATGATTGAGACGTTCGGGAAAACTTTATACAATGTTCCGATAAAAGATTATACGACTTATAAATTAGATGGTATAATTAAAATGGTTGTCTATCCAGATGATTTGGAAAAGTTAAAGGATTTGCTTAAATATTTAAAGGAAAATGCTATTAAGCATATGGTAATAGGCAATGGCTCTAATTTAATTTTTAAAGAGGACTATGATGGCGTGATTATTAAACTAGATAATTTTAAAGGATTAGAAATTAAAGATAACATCGTTAGAGTAGAGGCGGGTTATAATTTAATGAAACTGGCTATTAAAACGGCTAATTTAGGTCTTAGTGGTTTGGAATTTGCTGCAGGTATTCCGGCTACTATTGGCGGGGCGGTTTACATGAATGCAGGGGCTTATAAGGAAGATATGAGCTTGGTTATTTCCGAGATTACTGTGTTAGATGATAACTTAAATATTAGAGTACTTAAAAATGAAGATTTAGATTTTAGTTATCGCCATAGTTTATTACAAAAAAGTAATTTGATTTGTTTGGATGCGACTTTAGTTTTAAAACATGGCGATAAACAAAAGAGTTTAGATTTAATTTACGATAGAAAACGTAGAAGGATAGAATCACAACCTTTGGATTTTCCATCAGCTGGCTCAGTTTTTCGCAATCCAGATGGAAAGTTTGCGGGTGAACTTATTGAAAGCCTTGGCCTTAAAGGTAAAAGTGTTGGTGATGCGGTTGTTAGTGAAAAACATGCCAATTTTATCGTTAATATGGGTAAGGCTAAAGGTAAAGATGTTATGAAATTAATTAAAATGATTCAAGATGAAGTTAAAGAGAATTATGATGTTAAATTAAAAGTTGAACAAGAATTTGTTGAATAAAAGGTGAAGGATATGGCTAGGAAACGAACTAAGAAAAAAAGAAAAATTAAAGGTAAAAGCATTATTATATTAATGTTAATTATTGTACTTATCGGATTTATAATATCTTATATGTATAATCTGAAAATATCAGTAATTACCGTTAAAGGTAATACTTTATATAGTGAATGGGAAATTATTAAATTAGCTGGTTTGGAAGATTATCCTAGTAGTATGCAAAATCTATCAGGTCTAATTGAAAATAGATTAGAAAAAAATCCTTTTATTAAAAAAGCCACAGTTGATAAACGCTTTATTACGGAAGTTAATATTACTGTTGAGGAAAATTTACCGTTATTTTATTATGTACCTAATCAAAAGACGGTTTTAGAAAATGGGGAGGAAACCGATAGTAATTTTTCGGTTCCAACTTTGGTCAATTATGTACCTAATAAAATATATGAGGATTTTGTAGCTGATATGGCCGAAACTGATTACGAAGTTGTTAAAAGAATTTCGGAGATTAAATATGACCCGAATGCGGTTGATGAAGAAAGATTTTTATTGACTATGAATGATGGTAATTACGTTTATTTAACTTTAAGCCGTTTTGATAAGATTAATCAGTATGTCGATATTATTAAAGAGTTTAATAATAAAAAAGGTATTTTATATTTAGACTCTGGTGAATATTTTCAAGTTATAGAGTAAAACGTTTTATAGCGTTTTTTCTTTTTTGGGAG
>CALVRF010000056.1 GCA_944358495.1 uncultured Bacilli bacterium | reverse complement strand
GCTGCCATCACAAATAGTAGTCCTATCATTGATATTATTATTAGTCTTTTTTTCTTTCTCTCCCTCATTGTTACACCTACCTTAAACTTTAAACTACTGTTTAACCTTATCTATTTTTTATACTATAGTTCTAGCATACCCCCTCCCCCCCCCATTTTGTCAAGTATTTTCGCCCTAAAATTACAAAAAAATCCAAAATTCTTCATTTTGGACTTTGTTTTGGGGGGCGGGTAAAATAAAATTTAAAGCTTTAACTAACATAATAACTATTAGACATAACATAGTTATTATTTTCATAAACTGTGGCAATAACACTACCTTCATTAATATTTAATTTGGTTATTTGATTAGCATCTTTAAAAGTTTGACCACCATCTAAACTGTATTTATAAGTATAAGTTTTATCTTTATTGGTAGGATAAGTGATCTTTAAAGTTTGATTATTATAGGCAAACTGAATACCTTCTGTTACTTTAATTAGTCTTTTCCTTAATGTTTCATTACCAGAATTATCAACAGCATGATAAGTAATAATATAATCACCAGGAATAGTTGATAAAGTGTTATCGTAAGTTAAATCAACGGTGCCAGAATTATCGGTAGCAATAACACCTATACTTAAATCAAATGAAGCAGCTTGGGCACTAGTAATAGTTTGCTTTTTTGGGACACTAATGTTAGGTGATTTATTATCACTAACAATAACTGTTCGGTTAATTGTATCAGAATTGTTTAAAGTATAAGTAACTTTGTAAGTACCCAAAGAACTAGTATCGATAGAACTAACTTCGCGATTATTTAAAAAATAAGAAATAACATATTCTTCATTAGTGGTTAAGCCTTTTTCAGTATAAGGCTCTCCCAATTGGGTATATTCTAAATAACTACCATTTAACAAAATATTATTGCCATTTTCTTTATAAGAGAGGTATTCTATTTCCTCGGATTTATGACTAGTAATTAAGTCGAAGATAAGAGCGGATGCGGCAAAAATTAAAGCAATCGTAACTAAAGCAACTATTTGGCCTCGGCTTAAATAACTCATGAAAAATCCTTATAATATTTAGCTTTGCTGGTAATACTGTTGTTAACTATAATTTCTTTATTATTTAAGTCTTTAGTTACATAGACTTCGGCACTATCACTCCAAACTTTTAATGTGGTTTCGCCATTTAAATTTAATGTGTTAGTGTTTATATTATTAGTAAAAAAGTCTTTCATTCTATCGTCTCCTCATCTAATTCATATTTATAGTTATTGCCATTTTTAGTGACTATAACAGTTGTCTTAGGGGATACATTTTCATTGGTTTTGGGATTTTTAATATCTAAGGGTAAAAAACCAGCATCTTGGAGTTCTTTAACTGTAATTTCGTTTGTGTCACCATCATTTTGCGGTAACTTATCTAAGTTTTTAGTGTAATAATCTTCCGCACCTTTAATTATTTGCTCAATTTGCGTTTCATATAAACCTTCCCTGCTTTCGTTTAATGAACGGTCGACAATAGGAATGGCAATGATGGCTAGTATACCTAAAACTGCAATAACTCCTAAAAGTTCGATTAACGTAAATCCTTTTTTCATAGATGGCCTCCTTATTATCTTTATTGTACACTAACTTTTTTTTTTAATCAAGAAAAAAACGCTTTAAGCGTCTTTAACTGTAAAATCTTCGAGTGTTCCATCTTCAAGAGCAATTTTACTAATTTTTTCTTCGACATTTTTAAGTTCTTCATCGCATTCTTTGACTAATTTCATAGCTTCAGTATATTTATTAATAGAATCGTCTAAGGAAGTTTCTCCACTTTCTAAAGAAGAGATAATTTCTTCTAATTCTTTTATTTTGTCTTCAAATTTTTTCTCTTTAGTTTCCACTTTTCTCCTCCTTAACATCAATAACTTTAGTATTAATTATTCCATCATTTACTTTTATAGTCAGTAGATCATCAGGATGAACCATTTTAATACTTTTAACAATTTGATTATTATGATAAGTAACACTATATCCACGGCCAATAATTTTTAAAGGATTTAATAATTCTAATTTACTGGCAATATTATTAATTTCTACATATTTATCTTTATATAATATTTGCGGATTTTGAAAAACATAACTTTTTTTAATTTGACTTAGTTTCTCTTTAGAATTTTCACATTTACGAAAAATCAAGTCCTTAATTTTACTACCTAGTAAATCAACAGTTTGTTTTTTGTTCTCGTACATCAACATTGGACTTTTAATAACAAAAGAATTTTTAATCGAATCTAAGTAAAGCTTTTGATAGTTTACTTTTTTTAAAATGCTTTCTTTTAAGCGAATATTAAGCTGGTGGATATGATTTTGTAAATCTACTAAATTTGGAACAGCTAGCTCGGCAGCAGCGGTTGGGGTTGGTGCCCTTAGATCGGCAACAAAATCACTAATCGTAAAATCGATTTCGTGACCGACTGCACTTATCGTTGGAATTTTACATTCATATATAGCCCTAGCTACAACTTCCTCGTTAAAAGCCCATAAATCTTCGATAGAGCCTCCACCCCTACCAATGATTAGAACATCTAAACCATAGTTTTCGGCTCTTTTAATATTTCTAACAATATCATCTTTAGCGTTTTCTCCTTGCACTAAAGTTGGAAATAAAATTATTTCACAAATGGGATACCGTCTTTTTATGGTTGTAATAATATCACGGACGGCAGCGCCAGTACTGGCGGTAATTATACCAACGCGTTTAGGAACTTTTGGAATTGGTTTTTTATGGGCTTTATCGAATAAGCCCTCGATTTCTAATTTTTTCTTTAGTTTTTCAAAAGCGACATATAAATTACCAACCCCGTCTTCCATCATTTGTTCGACATAAATTTGATAGTTACCGGCTTGCTCATAAATACTAATATGACCAGATATTAAAACTTTAGTACCATCAACAGGTTTAAAATCTAATTTAGCGGCATTTCGACTAAACATAATGGCATTGATTTTACTATTTTCATCTTTAATAGAAAAATACAAATGTCCACTCGTATGGGCTTTAAAATTGGAAATTTCACCCTTTAAAAGAACATTCCTTAAATTTTCATCTAAATCAAATTTAGCTTTTAAATACCTAGTAATAGCTGTAACTGTAAGATATTTATTGTTCATATTTCCACCTACTTATTATGATAAACTTTATCTAAGACACCATTAATCATTTTACGAACGCTATCATCACTATAGGTTTTAGCTAGTTCAACAGCTTCGTTGATGGCTACAACTTCAGGTGTCTTAGTATAAAGAAGTTCAAAAATGCCAATTCTTAAAATGGATTTATCGGTATTACCTAATCTATCTATCGTCCAGCCATCTAAATATTTATTGGCAATTTTATCTAATTCTGGTTCATAAGTAATCACACCATAAACAATTTCTTTAATAAATTCATTCTCGACTTTAGCTACTTCATTAATTACTTCATCGACATTATATGGAATATGATTTTTATTATATATTTCAATTTGATATAAAATTGTCATGCATTGTTGTCTAAGTTCGCTTCGATTTGCCATGTTTATCACCTAGATAATTATATCATAAAAAAAGCAAAAAGTAATGGTTTAAATATACTTTTCGCCTTTTCCTTGTAATAGTTTAATAAAATACCAAAGGTTAAGGTAAAATAACAAAATCACGAAAGCAGCCCAACCGACAAAAGGAATAATAATGCCTAAAAGCCAAGGATATGGTAAGGAATATAGCTCCTCACCAGGAACTTCTAGTTTAATGCAAACTTTAGTGGTTATTTGAATGATTAAAATAAATAACATGATAAAAGCTGGTAAAAAGCCAAATAATAAACCAAGAACCCAGTAGTACCATTTAGTATACCAACCATCCTTGTCATATACATCTAATAAAGCTCCTAAAAATAACGTGGAAATGCCACCGGTCAAAATATTTAATAATAACCATAACCAAGAAAATTTTCGTTTTAATAACATGCTACATGCCTCCTTTGAAAAAGAAGATAAGATACTTACCTTCTACTGACAAGAGCCTTCACCAGGTTTATCGCCTTCGACATATTCTTTATCAATCATTTTACATGATGATTTGGTCATGGCATCTTGTAAATATCCCCCGAATAATTTAACGATACTAACAACAATTACACTGATAACAGCAATAATTAACAAGTATTCAACTAATGCTTGCCCATTACTCCCTAGTTTTTTCATACATATCCTCCTAAGGCTTAATATTCTCTATAACAATTATAATTTTTTTTGATAAAAAAATCAATATGTTAACATTCTTTTAACAAAAAAGTTGTAAATTATGATATATTAGTGGTGGTGATAATATGGAAATTCGTAGGTGTGATAGCTTTGGAAAAAAACTTAAAGGCTTAATGTTTAAAAAAAGCTTTGATTATGGAGTTAGAATAAGGTGCAATGGTATCCATACTTTTTTTATGTTTAAAGCTATCGATGTCGTTTTAACCGATAAAAATAACATAATTTTATATATTTATAAAAACGTTAAGCCAAATAGAATTATTTGGCCTAAAAAAGGAGTTTTTTATACCTATGAACTCCCAAGTAATACAGTTATAAAAAATAAGGTTGGTGAAAAGTTTATTATTTAAAGGCGGATAAGAAGAATAAAGCGAAAGCTAATATAATGATAATAGCATTCATTAAGATAGCAACAAATCCTTTGATTTGCTCTTCGTCTTTAAAAATAATGATTAAACTTTTATAAATAATAATACCAACTACTCCGCCGATTAGATTGTTAATAACAGTAGTAATATCAAAATCAGCGAAAAATAATAAACTTAAAAACTCTAAAAATAGGCTGATAGCAAAAATAGCCCAAATTTTAGTTATAATATTTTGCTTTCTACTTAAAATACAAAGGAAAAGTCCTAGTGGAATAAATAAAATAATTTGATTTAAAATATCACCAGTACTGATATTGGCATATGGATTAATGTTAATAGTTCCTGTATACTCATGGTGAAATAATTCTGTTGGCGGGACATTTTGAAATAAAAATTCCCATAGTAAAAAGGCCAAATAAATTACAAAACCAAAAATCAAAAAATAATTTAAAATTTGTTTTTTCTCGTTCATAAACACACCTTCTAACTTAACAAAATGATAAGGGGAAATAAATTATATAATAATTTGATAATCATCACAGGGACTATATTATTATGACATTTTACATAAATGACTGATAAAATTAAATAGATAACAAAATAGTTAATAGCATTTAACCATGATGAAACTAAAGTTAAATCCCAATAAATAATATTAGCGATAGTATAAATAAACGTACTAATAAAAATAAAAGCTACTTTATTATCAATAGTTTGACCTATGGCTTTATGAAAAACAAGTTCTTCAGCAATAGTACTAAAAATAAGAACTTTAAAAACAACATAGAGAGGATTTAACGAACTTAAAATGCTAAAATTACTATCACTTAATTTTTCGGGATAAATTAAATTCAAAACTCCATTAATTAGAAAACTAAACAATAAAACAATGATAAAACCGATAAAAATGGTTCCGGCTTTTTCTTTGATTTTAAAAGTTTGAATATCTTTTTTTAATGTATTTTTATAAGCATAGATAATTCCGATTAAGAAAATGAAGTCACTAATAAACATAGTCAAACTCGGATTATCAATATGCAAAATAGTAAATAAAGCATTAAAAATAAAAGTATAAGTAAAAAACAAAATAATAACAATCAAGGTTTTAAATAAGATATTATTTTTTGAATCTCCCCCCATAGAAATCCCTACTTTCTAAGGACATTATAACAAATTTTAAAGTTTAAAAACAGTTGGATAGATTTTTTTTGATTTTGATAGACATTTATTTACATACTATAAATAGATATTTGGGAGCATAAAAAAAGAAGCCTTAGGCCTCTTTGGGATAAACACTAACTTGTTTTTTATCTCTTCCGACGCGTTCAAATTTAACGATACCATCAATTTTGGCAAATATCGTATCATCTTTACCAATTCCAACGTTGTTTCCTGGATAAATTTTAGTTCCTCTTTGACGATAAATAATAGAACCACCCGTAATAAATTCGCCATCAGCAGCTTTTGCACCTAATCTTTTTGATTCTGAATCACGGCCGTTTTTAGTTGAACCTTGACCTTTTTTGTGGGCGAATAATTGAATATTTAATTTTAACATTGCCATACTAATGCACCTCCTCATTTACTTTAATGTTTTTTGGATACTCTTTTTCTAGTTCCTTAATAAGTTCAATCATATTTAAAATTAAGGTATTGGTTTGCTCTGATTCTTTTAAAACATCGATAATAAGAAAACCATCTTTTTCTCTATATTTTAAAGCTTTTTCATCTAACCTTAAAATGGCATTTACCGTAGTGATGGCTATTGAACTTATCGATGCACAAACAATATCTTTACCATAATCGTCATACATGGCATGGCCTTTAATTTCAATATGATTTTTTTTAATATTAACTTTAATCATTATTTTTCACTAATTTTAGTAATTTCAACCTTAGTATATGGTTGACGATGACCTTGAGTACGACGATATTTTTTCTTGGCTCTGAATTTATAAACGGTAATTTTTTTAGCTTTGCCATGTTTTTGAACTTTAGCTTCAACTTTTGCTCCTTTAATATATGGAGTTCCAGTTTTACCGTTAACCATTAATACTTTATCGAAAGTAACTTTGCCTTCAGCTGGAGTGTCAATTTTTTCGATATAAAGTTCGGTTCCCTCTTCAACGTAATATTGTTTTCCTCCAGTTTCAATAACTGCTTTCATTTTCTAACCTCCTTTTAATAATCTAAGACTCGCCATTAAGGTAACTATTGTTTTTAACCTTTTCTGCGCGGTTGTAGAGTGAGGCTCTACACAGTTTAAAATTTTATCACATTTTCCGTTTAAAGTCAAACCTTTTACTTAAAACTTCTTTTTCGGTTTTATAATTATTATCTATTTTAAATAAATGAGTGTAATCACGTTTCATTTGCTTAACATTTTTGATAGTTTTATGTTTAGAAAAATGAAAATTATAATTGTAGCGTTCAAATAGGAAAAGATTAAATAAAGCATGATGCTTTTTTAATTCGTCAATTACTTTTATAGTAATAAATATAATAATCAAAAGAAAAACTAAACTGATTTGAACATTTAAAAATAAAAGAAAAATAGTGAGAAAGGATATATATATCGTTAAAATATGGCTTTTTTTAAAGCTAGTTAGTTTGTTTAAGAGTAAGTTTACTAATTTAGAACCATCTAAAGGATAAATGGGCAACAAATTAAAAAAAAGAATTAAGTTACTGTAAGCTTGGATATCGGGATTATGGTAATTTAAGGATAACAAAAAAGTAAAAATTATTTGGACTAACGGACCGGATATTAAAATAATGAATTCTTCTTTGATAGGCCTATTTAATTTTTCATGAAAAATAGTTAAGGCACCAAAAGGTAATAATAAAATTTTTTCTATTTTCCATTTATAATATAAAGCCGCTATAATATGGCCTAATTCGTGCACTAAAACAATTAACGTAAATAATAAAAGACCTTTGAAATTTCCGGTTACCAAACTGGCAAAGGCCATTATATAATAAAATAAATGAATTTTAAAGATATTCTTTATAATCTAAGGTCTTCCCCTCTTTAATAAACACCATATAAAGGGTATTGTCTTTGACCTCGCCAACAATTGAACCTTTCTTGACGTAGTCATATAAGCTGACATTAGTAGTGGCGAGATTAGCATACCAAACTTCGACATTATCAGGTCTTTGAACAACAATAGTATTACCATACCCTTCTTTTTCACCAGCAAAAATGATTAAACCACTATCCATAAAAGGAACGGCATAACCCTCATCCACCGTTAGGGCGGCTCCTTCTTTATAATCTTTTATTTTACTATATTCAATCTTTTCAGAAGAAACAACGTCAGCTTCACTAGTTACGTTATCGGCAAGCGGCAGTGATGAGCCGAAATACTTTTTATATAGTTCATTAATTTTAGCAAAACTCATATTATTTTGAAAAACATTTTTATAAACAAAATCACGAAGCTCGGCGTTGCTTTTTAAAGCAATTAAAAAGGCTAAGGTAATGACTACTAACACTAAAAAACGACTAAAATATCTGGATAAACGCGATGGTTTAGTTTTTGTTTTGCTCTTTTTGGCCATATTTATCACCTAATAATGTGTATTCATTGATTAAGAATTTTAGAACAAGAAACACTTGCGTAAAAATTATCTTTTAACTTCGGAGTGATTAGAATAATATAGCTTAGAGCTATTTTTTTAAGCCTAATTTTTTAAGAGGGTTCCACGGGATTAAAATTAGAATTTGGCTCAAAATAAAAAGCCCTGATGGCTTAATTATTTAAAGCTTGAATTTCGTTTTCTGAAAGACCAGTTATTTTGGTAATAACATTAATATCCATGCCCTCTGCAAGCATATTTTTAGCTATTTCAAACTTTTCTTCTTTTTGACCTTGCTTTATGCCGCGTTCAAGACCAGCTTCTTCTGATTCGGCCATTAAGGTATTATGCGTCCTTAAAGCATCTTCCTCTTCTGAAAATAATAGTCTAAACTCTTCATCTTTATTTAACCTATCTACGTTCTCTCTAAACTTTTCCATATGCTTTTCCCCCTTACATAGCTTCGCTAACTCATT
>CALVRF010000055.1 GCA_944358495.1 uncultured Bacilli bacterium | reverse complement strand
TTTGTTAGCTTTCATCGGAATCTTTATAGATTCCATTAGAACAACTACCATGTAATTATTCTCATTGGAATTTATAAATCAACTTCCTAGTGAATCAATGCATTATCTCTTCACTAAATACAGTATAACATATTTTTTTGCTTTTGTGAATATTTATTCGGAATAAATGTGCATATTTTTAATAAAAAAAATCTAGAATGTAAAATCTAGACTTTCAATCACTTTATTTTTCAACATAATTTACGATTATTCTCGCTGATTTTTGATAATTATTAGATACATCTTGAACACTGTTATTGTAAGAAACAGTAACTAACATCTTTGTACTATCACCAGCTTTTAACTCATCACCAATGTTTAAACCACTAACTGTATAAAGTACAGCATCACTTGCAAAGTTATTAGGAATAATGTTAATACTCTCCAATCTAGCATCAACCGTTCCCATATTTTCAATAGTAAATTCATAAGTTATTTTATCATTTGGCCCTGTTAAAGCGACATTAAAGGAAGCATCAGTATGTGAAAAACTAGGTTGACTTATTTCTTGTGCCTCGCCATATACACCCGTTTTAACCACATTAGTAAAACCAATATCCCATGACAAAGTCTTAGTAACAGTATTAGTGGCAAGTGGCTGCGCAAAAGTGGCATAAGCAACTACTAATAAAGCGACAACTGTAATAACTGTAATAATTCTAATTTTAGTTTTTCTACTCATAATCTTCCCTCTTTACCTATATTCCTATTATTACAAGTATAACATAATCCCCCCAGCATTTCAAGTAAGCAAAATCATATTTTTAATGAAAAACACATATGGTAATGTAGGAGGAAATTATGAAATACTTTAAAAAAATCTTAAAATCTTTAATAATTACCATATTAATCATTCTTATTTTAACTCTTGTTATGACATCTTTAAATTACTTTAATATTATTAGTGGTAAAGTAATGATTATATCTAAAATAATCATCCCCTTAGTATCCTTAGCCGTTGGCGGATTTATTTTAGGCAAAGAAGCAAATAAAAATGGTTGGCTTGAAGGCCTAAAGCTCGGACTTATTATTATTCTTTTAATTATTATTGGTAATTTAATATTTACTCAGTCACTAACCTTTAAAGATTTAATATTCTATCTTCTTTTACTATTTAGTTCCATGCTCGGTAGTATGTTTGGCATTAATATGCAAAAAAAATAAAGCACCAGTCTATAAACTGATGCCTTTTTGTTCAGTAAATTTTGCCATACCATCAGGATTTAACATAACTACCCCATCTTCATTGACATAAGTTAATTGTTTAACTTTTGCATATACAATATAACGAACATCACTTCGGTCACTATCATACTCATCCGCGCAGGTCATTAAAGCAACAACTTTATCATCCCCATTAACTACTACATCACTTTGAAAATCCGAATTAGCTCTAAAATCGGCAATATCATTAAGAAAAGCTTCCTCATTCTCATAAGCGTTGACATCATTTACCACTGTATTCGCATCGACAGCATTACTCGCAAACACTTCAAACTCATAAGCTCCATCCCTTGTATAATAAGTAAAAGTAGGATGTTCATTATAATAGTCTTGACTAACATAATTGTTCAAATTACCAAACATCGAACCATCTAACATATTATGCCCATACAAAATAGTAACTTGATCTTCAAAATCCACACCTTGACTACGATTACGATAATCCATAAAAATAGTTCCATTTCTAGAATAACTACCATCGACATTTTTTCTTAAATACTCTTGATTATCCTTCCCAATAACTACTGGATAATCTTGGTTTAAAGCATTAGAAGAAATATAGCCAATAACATTTTCATTATCAAATACATATGGGGAAGTATAAGGCATTCCATCGTACGTTATGTCACCTTCAGCTAATTCTTGATTAGTTCTATTCGCCATGTAATCTTCTGTATAATCGTCAATACCATCTCCAGTCAAGAAATGATAAGCTGCCCCTGTTACTAAAGCTCCAACAAATAAAGCCGAACCCACAATTTTAAAACGGCGTGAACGATTTTTCTTCTTCTCGTAAACTTCTTTACTTACATATTTCAATTTAGTCATCTTCCTCACCTCCATAAACTTTAAAAAATTCTTTTTTATATTCTAAAAATCTATTTGCCTTAATCGCTTCGCGAATTTCTTCAGTCAATTTAATTAAAAAACGAATATTATGAATTGAAAGTAATCTTCCACCCAAACTTTCCTTAGCCACTAATAAATGCCTAATATATGCTTTCGTATAATTTTGACAAGTATAACAATCACAATCATCAAGTGAGGTAAAATCTTCTTTATATTTCGCATTTTTTAAATTGATTTTCCCATGACGAGTAAAAGCATTTCCATGTCTAGCTAATCTCGTTGGCAATACACAATCAAACATATCAATCCCCCGCTCAACACCTTCTAAAATATCAAAAGGTTCTCCAACTCCCATTAGATACCGTGGTTTATCTTCCGGTAAATACTTAATAGCATCATCAATCATTTGATACATCACATCTTTACCTTCACCAACGCTTGTCCCACCAATAGAATAACCGTCAAAATCCATTTTAACAGTTTCTAAAGCACTTAATTTTCTTAAGTCCGGATAAGCTCCACCTTGAACGATACCAAATAAAGACTGATTTTCATTATTAAAAGCCTCTTTACCACGCTTTGCCCAACGCAAAGTTCTTTCCATACTAGCTTTTGTATATTCATAAGTAGCCGGATAAGGTATACATTCATCAAAGCTCATCGCAATATCACTATCTAATTTATTTTGAATTTCCATTGATTTCTCTGGAGTTAAAAACAATTTTTTACCATCGATATGGCTTTTAAAATACACGCCTTCCTCAGTGATGTCATTTTTCTTAGCTAAGGAAAAAACTTGAAAGCCCCCACTATCTGTTAAAATAGGTCCATCATAATTCATAAACTTATGAAGACCACCAGCTTTCGCCACTACATCTTCACCAGGCCTTAGCCACAAATGATAAGTATTTGATAAAATCACCGCACTATTTATCGCCTTTAATTCTTCGGGCGTTAAAGTTTTGACATTAGCCAAAGTCCCTACCGGCATAAACATCGGTGTTTCAAATGTTCCATGATTCGTATGCAATTTTCCATATCTTGCTCTATCATCATTTGTTAGTAATTCATACTTTATTTTCATAACCATACCTCACCTTATATCTCACTTTTTTATACTGCCTATAAACCGTTTAAATAATTTATCACTATTTTCATCATTTAAATATTCAGGGTGCCACTGCACGCCTAAAAAAAATAATTTTCCCTTATCTTCTACGGTCTCACAAACATCTTCAAAATAAGCCGTTTGTGATAATGAACTATCAATAATAAAATCATGATGTTTACTATTAACAAAAATATATTCTTTTTTTAAAATATCAAATAATAAACTATACTTATCAATCTTTACATAATGTACATAATTTGTACTAACATCATGGTTACCACCTGTAATAATAGTTCCATCAAAAGCCTTCCCCATAATTTGCATTCCTAAACAAATACCCAGCGTCGGAATATTTTGCTGGTACAAATAACGAACAATTTCTAAATCATAATCATTAAGTTCTTCCCCACCTTGCAGGACAATGCCATCGCACAAATTTATCATTTTTTTCATCACATCTAAGCTATTTGCATCAAAACTTAAATTTTCATTTAAATGCGGAATCAAACATATCGGAAAAACTCCATAGTCAAACAAGCAATCACATATTCGCTTATATGCTATAACTTTATCGTCATCAACTCTACCAATCACCCCAATTATTTGCACATTATCACCATTAATAATATATGCAAATAAACCTATTTAACGTTCTTTTTTTCTTCGGTAAAAAACAAATCCTCTAAAGTAAAAATAATTTCTACATGCGGATCAAAGCTTTTTAAATAAAGACTAAGTAACTTATCATCAACTTGACTGTAACCATTTTCTAACAATCTATTCAAAAGCAATTCACCACTTTGGCTTTTCTTTAATTCCTCGCTAGGCCAAGCATCGAAAATTCTTAATTGCTTATTTTTAGCTGGTACAAACTGACTATAAGTAATATCAATCAAATAATATAAAACTGGGCCCTCAAAAGTCTTAACTATTACAAAACTATGACTATAAGGAATCGTTGTCACTTCGCTGATATCTTCAACAACATTCTCGACTCCTAAACTTGATAAATCATAACTGATATTATGCGAAGCATAACGACATAAAGCATCCATTTCTTGAACATTAGTCGCGGTTATTTCCTTTTTAACATCGCCTACAACTTTATCGATTATTCTTTCATAAGATTCCATGTCATCACCTATTATTATAGTACCTTAATGCCAAAAAAAAGTCAAACATAACGTCTAACTTTTACTCTTTATAACTTTTTCACACCATGACTACCAAAACTTCTAGTAGTCTCTTCCATACCATAACGCTCATAAATACGTTTATTATCAACATCCTCGATAAATATAACATGCTTAATTGCACAATTACCACGATTATCACCAACACAAAATTCAGTCACTTCATTAGTCGTATGTCCAATAAGTGCCTGACCTAAAGCCGAATCAATGGTAGCTACATGCAATCCTTCATCACGAAAATTTTTACGAGCTTTTGAAGAGACATTTCCCTCAATAATTATTACTGTTCTTGTCACACCTTGACTACGTCCATCAAAAACATCACGATAAGTTACAAATGAGCCTATTTGAATCGAATCGCCAACTGGTTCTGGGCATTTATAATCTTTTAACTTCATTAAAATTCCGTCAATTTCTTCTTGTAGTCTGCTTATATTAATACCACTAGAATTATCCATATCGCTAATCATTCCATCTTTTTCATTGACTTTTTTAGAACTACTATTAATGACATTTTGATAAAGCATTTCCTCGTTAGCTAATTTAGCTTGTTTCTCAACTAATTGTTCTTTTAAATCAACAACTTGTTCTGGAATTAAATAAACCGGATCATTAACACCTGTTAACACACTTCTTTCCTGACGGGCTATACATTTTCCATAAATATTTAACATTTCAGAATCGCGTAATTTCCTAACATAATTAACGTACGCACCTTGAGCTGCCGGCATATTTAGCATTAAAAATTCTTCACCACTAGCATTATCAATAACCATATCACTAATTTCATTTAGCTCTAACGAAACCGTAACTATTAATAAAATGTCATTTTCTTCATCAAGCATTTTAGCCAAAACATAGCCATTTTCGCTTCTAGTAAAACCATATTCCAATAACTTGTCAACATCAAATTTTTCGTTTTTCTTTAAATCATTAATATCAATCATAATCCTTTCCCCTTTCAAATATGTACGTTATATTAACAAAAACTCGGAAAAATGTCAAATTAAAAGCAGAAATTACATATATTTCTGCATTTGTTTCATCATTTGATTAACTTGTTTTTGGCTTGGGGTCCTCCCCATACCAGACATCATAGCTTTAATCATTTGTTCATTAATAGGCGGGTTTTCTTTTAATTGTTTCTTAGTAAAGTGTCTAGCAATTAAAAAACCAATTACTAAACCAACTATTAGTCCACCTAAAATTTGTAACAAATCTATAAAAAATGCTCCCCAGTCCATCATATCATTCCTCTCTATAAGGTATTTTACTAGAAATTATGTTTTTTTTCAAGAAAAAATTACAATAATTTAGAAATCCGATTTTTAATTTGCTTTTTACTAAAATTCATCGCCTTTAAAACATCATCACTTTGACCACTTTTACCAAACATATCTAACGTAATCAAATATTTCTCATTAGATACTAATTTACGTAGCCCAAAAGACGAACCGGCTTCAATCACAAATGTTTTAACACCCACTGGTAAAACACTATAACGATATTTTTTAGTTTGGCTATCGAAAAGTTCTAAAGATGGCATACTAACAACTCTAATCCCATAACCTTTTTGTTCTAAGTCTAAAGCAATATCATAAGCCACGCTAACTTCACTACCCGTAGCAATCAAAACTGCCTGAAGATTGTTTTCTTCTTTTTTTACTGTATAAGCCCCTTTTTTAACCTCACCAGCTTCAGTACCATCCAAAACCGGTAATTTTTGCCTTGAAAGTACAATCGCACATGGCTTTTGTTTCTGCATTGCTGTTAAAAAAGACCCCAAAGTTTCTTTAAAATCCGCTGGTCGATAAACTGTAAAATTAGGGATTGCTCTTAAACTAGCTAACTGTTCAATCGGCTGATGGGTTGGCCCATCTTCACCCACATTGATTGCATCATGCGTAAAAATATAAGTAACCGGTAAATCCATTAAAGCGCTCATCCTAATTGCCGGTTTTAAATAATCCGCAAACGTTAGAAAAGTTGAACCATAAGATAAATATCCCGACAAAGCTAAACCATTTAATATAGCCCCCATTGCATGCTCACGGACACCAAACCAAATATTCCGGCCTCCATAATTTTCCTTACTAAAATCCCCACCATCAATAATATAGTTTTTTGATGAGCTAAACAAATCCGCACTGCCTCCAAAAAGTAAGTCTGTTTGGTCAGCCAAAAAATTAATGATCTTTTGTCCGCTATCTCTTGGAGCTTCTGCACCAATTTTTTCAAAAGGATTTTTTCTTATATTAAAATTAATACGTTTACTAAAAAAATCTTGTAAAACTTTCTCTTGACCATTTAAAACGCCATTTATATATTCTTGATAATCATTAGACCATTTAATATATTTATCTCCACTCCTCTGACTAACTTTATCACAAAATTCCTTTTTAGCCTCTTCATCGACATAAAATTCTTCATCGGGAATGTTTAAATTTTCTTTTAATCTTTGAATGTCAATAACATCCAAAGGTTTGCCATGGACTTCATTGGTCCCTGCTTTCAAAGAACCATCGCCTAAAATGGTTTTAACTTCTATTAATGACGGTAACCCACTTTTTTTAGCTCTTTTTATAGCTCGATCAATTTCATTTACGTTATTGCCATTTCTAACTAATGTAGTATACCATCCCATAGCATCAAAACGTTCACGCACATCCTCATCAAAAGTAATATTAGTTGAGCCATCTAAAGACACATTATTTGAATCGTATAAAACAATTAAATTATCTAAATTTAAAGTTCCAGCTAAAGAACCTGCTTCGTAACTAATGCCCTCCATTAAATCGCCATCACCACATAAAACATAAATATAGTAATCAATTAAATTGGCATCTTTAAACTTTTCTTTCATGTGTTTAGCTCCCATCGCCATGCCGACTGCCGAAGCCAAGCCTTGACCCAAAGGCCCTGTTGTCATATCAACGCCCGGTGTCACTTTATATTCAGGATGCCCAGGCGTTACTGAACCAATCTGTCTAAACTCCTTTAAATCCTTTAATGTAATAAAATCAAGCATATATAAACAAGCATATAAAAGTGCAGACCCATGACCAGCTGATAATACAAAGCGGTCCCGATTAATCCAATTAACATCCTTTGGATTGATATGCATATGATTCGCATATATTGTATATATAATAGGTGCAGACGATAAAACAATTCCTGGATGACCACTGCCAGCCTTATTAATCATATCAATGCCTAAAGACTTTAAATTGTTAATCACATTATTCATAGTATCCCTCTTATTCTATAAATATTATAACAAATCTAAAGTCTTTTGCAAACACTAGTTAAGCATTAACTGTAACCGAATGTTCGTCATTTTCTTCAAAATGAGCATTATCTAAGGCCCCAATATAAGCCACCCCCAAAATCATAATAATTAATCCAATCGTTACTTTGTTTTTTAACATTTCCATACTATTACCTCCTTTTGTACTTCAATTTTAGCACGAACAAATATTCGTGTCAATGACTTTTTCAAACATTTGTTTGACTTTACACAAAAAATGTGTTAAGATGTATTTAGAATAAAGGAGGAAAAAAATAATGGAAAAATTAACAAGTCGACAAAAAGATGTTCTTGACTTTGTAAAATCCTATATTGTATCCCATGGCTATCCGCCAACAGTTAGAGAGATAGGCCAAGCCCTAAATATTTCATCGCCTGCCACTATTCATGCTCATTTAAAAAATCTCGAAAAAAAAGGAATCATCCGCAAAGACAATTCTAAAAATCGCGCTATCGAACTTTTAGTTGATAATGAATTTGCAGACAATAGTGAAAAAATTATCGATGTTCCTTTATTAGGTAAAATTACAGCCGGTTCTCCTATTGAAGCTATCGAAATGCCAGACGAATATTTCAGTTTACCAGCTTATTTACTCCCAAAAGGCAAAGAAGTGTTTACCTTAAAAGTAAGTGGTGAAAGTATGATTAATGCCGGAATCTTAGATGGTGACGTCGTCATTGTCGAACGTAAAAACACCGCCCGTAATGGTGAAATTGTTGTAGCTATGAACAACGATAACGAAGTTACCTTAAAAACCTTTTACAAAGAAAAAGATCATTTTAGATTGCAACCCGAAAATGATACCATGGACCCTATTATTCTAGATAATGTTACTATTTTAGGTAAGGCCATTGGATTATATCGTAAAATTTAAAAAACAATCAAAAAAACTAACTCAGCATTTTGCTGGTGTACAAATTTGATAGAAAAAGCAAAATGTTTGTTAGTTTTTTTATTTATAAATTACTCTATAACATACTTATCACTGGACAGTTTTTATATAATAAAAACAAGGGGTTTCATACTTTGCCCCTCATTTGTCATTCATAT
>CALVRF010000054.1 GCA_944358495.1 uncultured Bacilli bacterium | reverse complement strand
AAAACTTGACAAAATAAAACCCTTATTCTATAAAGATAAACTATCCATTTGAAATTCTTTCAACTGTCAAACTCCGGTTAAAATCAAAATATAAGAAAACACTATAAAAAAGGGTGATAAAATGAGAGGGAAAAACAAAAACATAATAATAATTGGACTTATAGGGCTAGTAATGATAATGGCCGTAAGCTATGCGGCTTTTAATAGTGCCTTAGATATCAAAGGAACAGGAAGTATAACTAGTAATTGGAAAATAATAATTAGTAATATAGCTTTAGAAAGTAAAACTGATGGAGCAGAGGAAGTCTCTAAATCATTTGATAATTTATCAGCTAATTTTAGTTTTAATTTAAACGCCCCTGGAGATAGTATTAAGTATGCCGTAACTGTTAGTAACGAAGGAACTTTAAATGCCGTATTAGATTCAATAAAAATAAATATGAACGGGACAGATATAATTAATTATACAGTAGAGGGAATAGAATCAGGAAGTTCATTAAATGTGAACGAGGATAAAACCTTTTATGTGACTTTTAAATTTAATGAAGATGTAACCAGTATGCCTAGCGATACAAGTTTCAATCTAACTATGGAGCTTAATTACTTACAAGAGGGCAATGATACTAACTTTTCAACTGCTGATACTGATACTTCAGGCGAGTTAGCTATAAATAGCATATCTTTAGAGCCAGAAGAACAAAGAATAAAAGTAACAGTGGATGCTTCAAATGCCATTAAATATTATTATTCAATCGATAATAACTCATGGTATGAAAGTAATAGTAATGTTTATACTTTAACTGATTTAGATGTATATAAAGATTATACTGTTTATGTTAAGGCAGAAGATAGTGGAGGTAATGTTGTATTTTCGTCAGCCTCTACAAAAACAACCGATGAAACAAATCCAAATTTAACGATAACGGAAAAAGAAATTATCGAAGGAGACAATGGTTGGAATAATGGAGTTACTTTAAGTACTAGTGTAAGAGATAATGGAAGTGTAAAAGAAGTATTATATTGTTCAACCACCGAAGAAACATGTGAACCAACTCAAAAAGCTGATTTAAATAATGGAAGTTTTGATTACATCTTTGAAGAAAATAGTTTAGAACAGAAGTTGTGTGTTAAAGCTACTGATGAAGCTGGAAATGAAATAACTGAATGTTCAAATGGGTATTTAGTTGATGGAATAGAGCCAGTAGTTGATGATTTAACCTTAACACCTGCTGATGATACTTTATTAGTTGAAGTAGAAGCTAGTGATAAAGGAAGTGGACCTTATACATATTACTACAGTAAAGATAATGGGAGTAGTTATGTAGAAAGTCAGAATCCAAATTATACATTTACTGATTTACCAGAAGCTGATTATTTAGTAGTAGTTTATGTTAAAGATAAAGCGGGCAATGTATCAGTAACTAAAGCCGGAACAGCAACTATAAGGCATGCATCATTTTGTGAACATAATGATATAACTGATTTAGGAGATTGTATAATCCAAACAGAGGCAGGAAATGAAACTGATATTGAAACAGCAAAACAAACTATTCAGTCAAAAGGTACACCTAACTTTAATGTAACAAGCCCAAGTATCAATTATGAAGAAAGAATATCAACGGCAACATCAATATATAACACAACCATGGCCGATTTGTATATTGGTACAAATTATACTTTTAATAAAACAACTGGAATGTATGACATTACTAATGGTAAAACGACAGATCCATCTACTTTAGATTTTAGTGATGGTAAAGTTTATTATACTAATACTAGAAATTTTAAAATGGCAACGCCAACTTTATTTAAAATAATAGGCGTATCCCTTAAAACAAATAGTACTACAGGGACCACTACATATTTATTAACAAAGTATGATTTATCACAGACAACAATAAGTTATGATACATCAAGTGTCGGATTGTATTCCGGAGAGGATAACGACGGAATTACTTACTACTATAGAGGCTCAGTTGGAGGTAACTATGTATTATTTGATGATAAATACTGGAGAATAATTAGAGTCAATGGTGATGGAACCGTAAGAATGATATACGATGGAACTTCAGCTCATGTGAATGGAGAAGCAACCAGTAATAGACAAGTGGGAATAAGTGCTTTTAATTCATATCTTAATGATAATACCTATGTCGGATATATGTATGGAGATGTAAATAATTTTGAACAAACAGATAGTGGAGATATAACATTTAATTATACGGGATTATCATCATCTACAAGATATTATTTTGGAACAAGTTATACATTTAACTCAAGCTCAAGAAGTTATACTTTATCCGGAGATTTACATAGTGGAACAGTAAGTAGTGACCAGGTAGGTTATTATACATGCTTTAATACATCTTCAACAGCGAGTTGTCAAAGATTATTCTACACAACAAGATATAATAGTAGTACATCAATGACAGTTAGTAGTAGGGGGTTTGGAACAACGTCAGTAACTAATTCAGTAGAAAATATAAATAATAGTACGATGAAAACATATTTAGATAATTGGTATCAGAATAATTTAAGTGATGTAGACAATATGATTTCCAAAGGTGCAACATTCTGTAATAATCGAAATAAATCAACAAAACAAAGTGGAACTTATAACAACTTAGGATATGGAATAAATCCAACGATATATGGTTCTGAAAGGATATATAATTGGGCTTCTCAAGGAAAACTTGCTCCAACGTTAACTTGTGAAACTAATGATACATTTAGTGTGAATAGAGGTAATAAAGAGCTTACTTACCCAGTTGGATTAATAACCGCTGATGAAGTTAATATGGCTGGAGGAATTAGTGGAGCTGTTAATTCATTGTATTATTTGTGCAGTGGAACAAGTTATTGGACTATGACACCGCAAACATTTACTAATAGTTTTGTTGCCTCGGAGTTTGCTATTTTTTCGACTGGATTTATAGGTAATGATAATGTAACATCAAGCTATGGCGTCCGTCCGGTTATTAATCTTGACCCATCTAACATAACATTTACAGGTTCAGGAACGATGCAAGACCCATATGTGATTGAAAATGCTTAATGTAATAAAAAACTAACAAAGCACTTATAAAATGTTCTTGTTAGTTTTATTTTTGAGCTTGTCTAAAAATCATAATTATGTTATTATCTTTAAAGGAAAAGAAGTGATAAAATGCAAACACCTAATTTAATGGAAGCCAAAAAAAGAACCAAAATAGAACCAAAAACGATAAATTATAAGTTAGATAATAAATATAAAGATTTAGGTAAGAATAAAAAATACTATATTAAAACTTACGGTTGCCAAATGAATGAACATGATACCGAAAATATCAAAGCCATCTTAGAACAAATGGCCTTTCAAGAAACCGATAATATGGAAAATGCTGACTTAATCCTATTAAACACTTGCGCCATTAGAGAAAATGCTCATAATAAAGTCTTTGGTATGGTCGGAAGAATAAAACATCTAAAAGAGTCAAAGCCTAATATTATAACCGGTATGTGTGGTTGTATGGTTCAAGAAGAAGTTGTAGCCAATGAAATATTAAATAAATATAAATGGTTAGATATTGTTTTCGGAACCCACAATATTAATGAACTTCCTAAACTTTTAGAAAAATCTTTAAAAGAAAAGAAATTAGAATTAGAAGTTTATAGTATCGAGGGCGATATCATTGAAAATATGCCAGCTAAAAGAGATAGTAAATATAAAGCTTGGGTCAATATCATGTACGGCTGTGATAAATTTTGTACTTATTGTATTGTCCCTTATACAAGGGGTAAGCAAAGAAGTAGAACTAAAGAAAACATTTTAAAAGAAGTCAATGAATTAAAAACAAATGGTTATAAAGAAGTAACTTTATTAGGGCAAAACGTCAATGCTTACGGCAAAGACTTTAACGCTAATTACGATATGAGTGACTTATTAGAAGAAACTGCCAAAACCGGTATTGAAAGAGTTAGATTCGTAACCTCACATCCTTGGGATTTTACCGATAAAATGATTGAAGTGATTGCTAAATACCCTAATATTATGCCTTATATTCATCTGCCATTACAATCAGGCTCTGATAGAATACTAAAATTAATGGGTAGACGTTATACTAAAGAATCTTATTTAAAACTTTTTAATAAAATCAAAGAAACTATTCCTAATGTTTCAATAACCACCGATATTATTGTTGGTTTCCCAGGCGAAACTGAAAAAGACTTTAATGAAACTTTAGATGTCGTCAATACTTGTAAATATGATTCGGCTTTCACTTTTATTTTCTCACCAAGAGAGGGAACGCCAGCTGCTAGAATGGAAGATAACACCCCAAAAGAAATAAAAGAACAAAGATTATATCAATTAAATGATTTAGTTAATAAATATGCCAAAGAAGCTAATCAAAGATATTTAAATAAAACAGTTCCTGTCTTACTTGAAAATATTAGTGAAAAAGATGAAAATATGCTAATGGGTTACACCGATACGATGAAATTAGTTAATGTTAAAGCCCCTAAAGATAAAATCGGTCAAATTGTTAAGGTCAAAATCACCGATATTAAAACTTGGAGCTTAGATGGAGAAATAATCAGTGAAAATTGATTGTTTTTTCATTGCGCAAAATCCTTTAATCTGCTATTATTAATATAGAGGAGTGAGCTTTATGTCAAAAAGAGAAAAAAACATATCTTTAAACTTTGAAGAAAAAAAAGAAATCAAAGACGATGTCAAAGAAGCCTTTGATAAAGCCTTAGAAAGTGAAAAACTAACTAGTATTGATAAAACCATAAATTCTGCCCCAGAAGCTACTTTAAATCAAAAAGAAGTCGATAATATTATCAATAAGCCTAGCTTAAAAACTAAAAAGGCCTCTAAAAAAGCCTTAATTATTACGCTTATTTTACTAGTTTTAATTGCAGCCGGTGGTCTTTATACTTATTTTATGAATAATCCTAAAACTATATTTGAAACTGCCATCAACAAAGCATTTGGTACCCTAAGTGATAATATTAATTCTAAACCTAATCCTATCCAAGGTAATATCCAAATAAATACTAATTTTGATCACGAAAATTATAGTGAATTAAATAAAATAAAGCTTAATTTAGACTATGAAAGTGATAACAATAACCAAATTTCTAAAATAAACTTCAATATGACTTATGATGATAATAATCTTTTATCCGGCTTATTTTATTCTGAAAATGGTGAAAACTATTTATATTCATCCGACCTTTTAAATAAATATATTAAATTAGATAGTACGGAAAATACGGTAACTCAAACTGATGTCAATATCTTATTGGATTCTTTAAATAAAGCTCTAATTAAAAGTATCGATGGCGAAAAAATCACCGGTTCGAAAATGCAAATAGATATTAACGATAAAGCCACTAAAACTTATCGTTCTGTGCTTACCATCGATAAAAATAACATAAATAAGCTTGCTGATAACTTTAATTCTGCTCTGCAAAACGACCAAGATTTTTTAAATACTGTAGCTAAAATTTCTGATAAAAGTCAAAATGAAATCCAAAATATCTTAAATGAAAACACTAACGAAATTAAAAGTAGTTTTAATGATAATACCATAACCATTAGTATTTATACTAGAGGCTTTAATCAAAAATTTACAAAATTAGAAATTAATGAAACTATAAATAACGTAACTAATACTTATAGCCTTACAAAAATAGATGAAGAAACCTATAATTATCTTATTAAAAATAGTGAAGAACAAATGGAAGGAACTATCACTTATGTTAGTAAAAATAATAGTGAAAGCATTAATACCCAAAATACGCTAACTACCAATGGCGAAACTTTAAATTTTGATTTTAATATCCAAAATGATTTTGAAAAGCTTAGCCAAGTAAATAAAGAAACCATAACTGAAAACACCCCAATTAGCGAACTTACAGAGGAAGATGTAAATTATATTCTTTCTAAATTAATGAATAATGAAGCCCTTTTAAATTTAATTACTAATTTATCTTAAAAAGTAGAATAAAAACTACTTTTTTTGTATACATTTTTAGGCCATAAGCATATCTTAAAGTGAGGGGTGATATAGTGGCAGCATATAAAGAGATAGTAACAAAAGCTGTTGTCGGTAAAGGTAAAAAACACTTTAAAAATACCTATACTGCTACTGCGGAACATGAACCAACAACGATACTAGGATGCTGGGTAATCAATCATCAATTTAAAGGTTATAAAGCCGGTGACAAAATCGGAGTAAATGGCTCATTTGATATTAATATATGGTATTCTTATGATAATGATAGTAAAACCACCGTTATTAATCAAAAAATCGATTATAATGATTTGTTTAACGTCAGAATCAAAGAAAATGCCGATTTATCAGGTGATACCGACATCATTGTTCGCTCGCTAAAACAGCCAACTTGCTCAGAAGTAAATATTAAAGACAGTAATACTATTTCCTTTAATATTGAAAAAGAATTAGGTGTTGAAATAGTTGGGGAAACCAAAGTCAAAATAGCCATTGAAGAAGACGAAGATCCATGGGAAGAAATCGTCGATGATGTAGATGAAGAGACTTTAAAAGAGATTGATGAAAAAGTCGATGAAAATTACATATAATGAAGTGTTAACCAAAAAGTGTTGACACTTCCTTTTTTTTATGATAGACTTAATAACGAATGGAGGGATAATATGGCAGTTAAGTTAAGACTTTTAAGAATGGGCGCTAAGAAAAAACCATTTTATCGTATTGTAGCCGCAGACTCAAGAACTAAAAGAGATGGTAAATACATCGAATTAGTCGGAACCTATAATCCTATTACTGAACCTGCGGAAATCAAAATTAACGAAGAAGTAGCTTTAAAATGGTTATCACAAGGTGCACAGCCAACTGATACAGTAAAAAGCTTATTTAACAAAGCAGGAATTAACGAAAAATTCCACTATATGAAACATTCAAAAAAAGAAAGTAAATAATTATGCTAACAGAGTTAACGGAATACTTAATAAAAAGTATAGTTAAAAATCCGGATATGGTTTCAGTAAAACAGTTAGGTGATGATGAAGATATTATCACTATTCAAGTTTTAGTTAGTAATGAGGACATGGGTGCTGTTATTGGTAAAAATGGGGCAGTTGCTAAAGCAATCAGAACCATTGTCCAAGCCAGTAGCTACATGAATAACTTGCCAAAAGTTAAAATTGACATTGATTCCTTTTAAGGGGATCTTTTTCTTTACTAAAATTATCCTTTATGTTATATTTATAATGGAGGATAAAGGTATGCAAAAAAATGGATTTACTTTAATTGAATTGTTAGCGGTAATACTTATTTTAGGAATCATTGCAGTAATCACCGTTCCAACCATTGTTGGCGTTTTAAATGATAGTAGGGAAAGTTTAAATGAAAATCAAAAACAGCAAATAGTTTCGGCTGCTAGAAATTGGGGAGTTAATAATTTAAGTGAAAACGGTGGCAAAGTATATTATAATGGTTCTGAAAAAAAATATATTACAATTAAAGAGTTACAAGATTCCGGTTATTTAGATGATAAAACGATCAAAGATTTGACTGATGACGGGACTGTCTCCAGTAGTACTAGAGTGTGCATAAGTTATCAGGATTATCAATATGTTTATGAATATGATGGAGCGTGCTAGTATGAAAAATGGGTTTACTTTAATAGAGCTTTTAGCGGTAATTGTTATTTTAGGTATAGTAGCTGTTATTACGGTTGCGGTTACCACCGGAATTTTAGGTGATTCTAGAGAATCATTAGAAGATAGTCAAAAAGAAATTATTTTAAGTGCAGCCGAAAATTGGGCCATAGCTAATGGTGATGTTTTGCCTTTTGATTCATCTGATGAACCTTATGAATTATCATTAGAGGAGTTAGCTAGTGATGGTTATATTGATAGTTCAGATATTACTAATCCAAGTGATAACACTAAAATTTGCGGTTATGTAGAAATTAGTTATAATGATTCTACAAACCAATATAATTATGAATTGGTTGAAGAAAAATGTTAAAAAAATTAAGATTTGACTTTAAAAGTGGCATTTTTTCACAAAATAATAAAAAAATGAGATAAAATACTTGTCAAAACTCATAAAATAATGTATACTTAAGAAGTCAAATATGAATGGGCCTGTAGCTCAGTTGGTTAGAGCACACGCTTGATAAGCGTGGGGTCGTAGGTTCAAGTCCTACCAGGCCCACCATTTTTATTTGGTCCGTTGGTGAAGTGGTTTAACACACATGCCTTTCACGCATGCATACACGGGTTCAAATCCCGTACGGACTACCAAAATTGTTTTAAAATTTAGTTTTTTATATAAATACATTGAAGTGGAGAGTAACATTTGAACCCTTATTAATAGAAAGCCAGAATGATGGAAGCTGGTAATAAGCCAAATGTGAAGAACACCACCGAGTAATTTATCTGAAAGTAGTAGGATAAGTCGGCTGTAATCCGTTACCACATTATAAGTTTCTAAAGAGAAACTATAGAGTGATCACATTAGTGATAAATAAGGTGGTACCGCGAATTACAGTTATTCGTCCTTATAATTAAGGATGTTTGACTGTTTTTTGTTATTTTGCCTAATTAGCTCAGTTGGTAGAGCAAACGGCTGTTAACCGTTGGGTCGTAGGTTCGAGTCCTACATTAGGCGCCATTTATGCTCAATTAGCTCAGTTGGTAGAGCAAACGGCTGTTAACCGTTGGGTCGTAGGTTCGAGTCCTACATTGAGCGCCACTTTTGCCTAATTAGCTCAGTTGGTAGAGCAAACGGCTGTTAACCGTTGGGTCGTAGGTTCGAGTCCTACATTAGGCG
>CALVRF010000053.1 GCA_944358495.1 uncultured Bacilli bacterium | reverse complement strand
AAAATTACAAAAACAAGTTGACAAACTTTTATAAATATCATAAAATGTAAATATATTTAGAGGCGAAGATGGGCTTGGAAACCCGGAGTCATGTATTTAAAGCTGATTCTTTCTAAGAATAAGTAAGGTGGAACCGCGGGTAATCTCGTCCTTACAACTTTAGAAAGAATCTTTTTGTTTCAAAAGAAAGGAAGATATTATGGAAAAAGTAACAATGGACAAATTAACTAATTTTTGTAAACAATATGGCTTTATATTTCAAGGAAGTGAAATATATGGTGGCCTGGCTAATACGTGGGATTATGGTCCATTAGGTACTGAATTAAAAAACAATATTAAAAAGGCTTGGTGGAAAAAGTTTGTTGAAGAGCAAATCAATGTTTATGGTCTAGATAGTGCTATTTTAATGAATCCGGATGTTTGGGTAGCTTCAGGTCATGTGGCTAGCTTCTCCGATCCTTTAATTGACTGTAAACATTGTAAAGCTAGACATCGTGCCGATAAACTGGTTGAAGAATTTACAAACGGTAAAGAAACCGGTGATGGCTGGAGTAATGAAAAGTTAGAAGAATTTATTAAGCAAAATAATATTACTTGCCCTAAATGTGGTAAAAGTGACTTTACCCCAATTAGGAAATTTAATTTATTATTTGAAACTAAAATGGGCGTAACTGAAGATAACAAGAATAAAATTTATCTAAGAGGCGAAACTGCTCAAGGAATTTTTGTTAACTTCTCTAATGTTCAAAGAAGTATGCGTGCCAAAATTCCTTTCGGAATTGGTCAAATTGGTAAAGCTTTTAGAAACGAAATAACTCCAGGTAATTTTATCTTTAGACAAAGAGAATTTGAGCAAATGGAATTAGAATTCTTCCTAAATCCTAGCGAAGAAGAAAAATGGTTTGATTACTGGCGAAAATATTGCATGGACTTTTTAAAATCTCTTGGATTAAAAGAAGAAAATTTACGTTATCGTGACCATAAAAAAGAAGAATTAGTGTTCTATAGTAATGCGACTACCGATATTGAATATAACTATTCTCATGGTTGGGGAGAATTATGGGGAATTGCCGATAGAACTGACTATGATTTAGGCACCCATATTAAACATTCGAATGCTGATTTGACTTATTTAGACCCCATGACTAATGAAAAATATATTCCTTATGTAGTAGAACCATCAGTTGGTGTTGATCGTCTATTCTTAGCTTTAATAACTGATGCTTATAAAGAAGAAACGTTAAAAGATGGTAGCACTAGAGAAGTTATGAGTTTGCATCCTTTCCTTGCTCCTTATAAAATCGCTGTTTTACCACTAGTCAAAAAACATCATAGCCAAAAAGCTTTAGAAACATATCATACTTTATCTAAAGAATTAATGTGTACTTATGATGAAACTGGTAATATCGGCAAAAGATATCGTCGCCAGGATGTAGCTGGAACACCATATTGTATTACTATTGATGATGAAACTTTAAATCATAATACTGTAACCATTAGAGATAGAGATACAATGGAGCAAATCACTTTAAATCTTGATGAAGTAGCAAATTATGTCAAAGAAAAAATGAAATTTTAAGCCCTAAAAGGCTTTTTTCTTTTTACCCCCTTGATTTTTCATTTCTAAGTAGTAAAATGATAATTCCAGTAATAATTATCATTAAAAAAAAATTAAACATATAAAATTAATAAGAAGGGTGATTTGATGGAATATATCGATTTTTTAACTAGGATTTTAATCGCATTATTATTAAGCTTTTTAGTGGGATTAGAAAGACAATGGAGAAGAAGAGCTATTGGCCTTAGAACCAATGTTTTAGTGTGCCTGGGCGCTTATTTATTCGTCTCTATGCCAGTTATGCTAGGTCAAAATTCCGACTTAAAAGTGGCTGCTCAAGTTGTTACCGGTATTGGTTTCTTAGGCGCGGGTGTTATTATTAAAGATGGCGCTAATATAAGGGGATTAAATACGGCTGCTACTTTATGGTGTAATGCCGCCATTGGTGTTTTATGTGCAACTGGTTTAATTTTAGAAGCAGCGACAGGCACAGCTTTCATTCTAGGTGCTAATATTATTTTGCGTTATATTACTAAAAAACTTATGGACATAAGTGAACAAAAAAACAATAAGGATTATCTTCTTACTATTGTCATTTCCAAGGATAAAGAAATGCTTTTAAGAGCTATGCTTATTCAAACTATTGGTGAAACTAAGATTAAAATTAATAGTATGGAAACCAAAAATAAAACAGAAGAACGTTCAGAAATTGTTGCCGATATCACTTTAGAAGAAGAAAATGATGATATTGATCACATTATTACGAGATTTACCATCGAACCCGGAGTTTTTTATATAGGTTATAAAAAGCAAAAGTCTGAATTAATTGATGATGATGAGAATTAAAAGTGTAAAAAATCGCCAATTTTAGCAATTTTTATCAAAAAAAATAAAAACAAAAGAAAAAACATTTTAATTTTATTTAATCTGTGATAAAATGAAATGTAGAAAAGTAAGACTACAACTAAGGAGGATAAATATGGGTTTTATGAAAAAATTTATCGGTGAAGATGAGGAGGTTTTTTCATCTTCTGAGGAATATTATGATATCAAAGCTGAAGAAGCATTAACTGAAGATGGTGGGGCTAAAATGATTCTTTTAGAACCACGCGCTTATTCTGAAGCACAGCAAATTGCTGACCATCTAAAAAAACGTAACACTGTAGTAGTTAACTTAAAAAGAGTTACCCCTGAGCAAGCCAAAAGAATCGTGGATTTTTTAGGTGGAACGATTTATGCAATCAACGGGAAAATCCAAAAAATTGGTGGTGGAATATTTTTGTGTGCACCAAACAATGTTAGTGTTCAAGGAGAAATTACCGGCGATACTGATGGCAAAGGCATTCACGACAATAACGATATAAATATCGAATGGTAAAAAAAACTTTGAAAATTTAGAAAAATGTGCTAAAATATTTAGCACCAGGTGAGGTAGAGATTATGGAAAAATTTAATCGAACACTTCGAGGTTATGACCCAGATGAAGTAAATTCATTCTTGGATAAGGTTATCAAAAGAGTTGAACAAATGGTCAGTGAAATTGATAAAAAAGACGCTGAACTAAAAAAACTCAGAGAAGAACTAGAAAAAACTAATCGTTTAAAAGAAAAGCTTGAGCAATATGAAAGAATGGAAGATACTTTAAATAGAGCTATTATTATGGCTCAAAAAACATCTGATCAATTAAAAATTGCGGCTCATCGCGAAAGTGAAGCTGTCCTTGATGATGCTAAGAAAAATGCTAATAGAATCGTCAATGAAGCTCTTATGCGTGCCGAAAAAATTGAAAATGAGGCAATGACTTTGAAGAGAAATGTTAATATATTTAAACGTCGTTTAAAAAGTATTATTGAATCTCAGTTAGAAGTTATTGACGAGATTGATAAAGTAGAACTTTAAAACAAAAGATAGAGACGGTATATTAAAATATTTTATAGAGAGTTAGTGGCTGGTGAAAACTAATAAATATTTAATATATAGATCACTCTTGATGTGTTTTCTTGAAAAAAGTAGGGAAGAACGGTAACGCGTTATAGTTATAAGTGTATATTTTATTATAAAATAAGGTGGTACCGCGGCCAAGTTCGTCCTTAATTGGATGGACTTTTTTGTTAAGGAGATGAGATTATGGAATTAAAAGACACATTATTAATGCCAAAAACTGAATTTAATATGCGAGGAAATTTACCCGTAAATGAAAAAATCCAAAGAGAAGCCTGGGAAGAAATGGATTTATATCAAAAAATCAAAGAAAAAAATAAAAATGGCAAGCCATTTGTTCTACACGATGGTCCGCCATATGCTAATGGTAATATTCATCTAGGACATGCTTTTCAAAAAATTTTAAAAGACTTTATCAACCGTTCAAAAATGATGGAAGGCTATTTTGTTGATTTTGTACCTGGCTGGGACACTCATGGACTTCCTATCGAACATGCGATTACTAAAAGTGGTATTGATCGAAAAAAATTAACTACCGCTGAATTTAGACAGTTGTGTACTAAATATGCTTTAGAGCAAGTTGAAAAACAAATGGGCGATTTTAAACGTTTAAATGTAATTGCTGATTGGAAAAATCCTTATATAACTCTCAAAAAAGAATATGAAGCTAGACAAATTGAAGTATTTGCTAAAATGACTAAAAAAGGCTTAATTTTCAATGGCTTAAAACCAGTTTACTGGTCGCCAAGCAGTGAAACCGCTTTAGCCGAAGCCGAAATTGAATACAAAGACCGTAAAGACCCATCAATTTATGTGGCTTTTGAAGTGGAAAATGGCAACGAATTTATTAAATCTGGGGATAAACTTGTTATTTGGACTACCACACCTTGGACTTTGCCTGGAAATACCGCTATTTGTGTCGGTGAAGATTTAGAATATTCTAAAGTTAAAGTTAATGATACTAATTATATTGTTGCTACTGAACTTGTAAAACCACTAATGGAAGAATTTGGTTTTGATAAATATCGCAAAACCAAAACCGTTAAAGGCAAGGATTTAGTAGGCTTAACCTATAAGCATCCATTTATGGATCGTATAAGTCCAGTTGTTATCGGTCATCACGTTAACTTAGATGCGGGAACTGGTCTAGTTCATACTGCACCATCTTATGGTGAAGATGACTTTATTGTTGGAAAAACTAATAATTTACCAATGGTTAATGGTATCGACGATAAAGGTGTATTAACCGAAGAGTCAGGCATGTTTAAAGGACTATATTTTGAAGATGCCAATAAAGAAATTACTAAATGGTTAGATGATAATGGTTATTTATTAAAATTAAAATTTATTAAACACTCATATCCTCATGATTGGCGTACTAAAGGTCCCGTAATCTTTAGAGCGACTAAACAATGGTTCTGTAGTTTAGATAAAATTCGGGAAGAATTATTAACAGAAATCGATGAAAAAATCAAATTCCATACCGAATGGGGAAAAATCCGCATTTATAATATGATAAGAGATCGTGGTGACTGGTGTATTTCTAGACAAAGAGTTTGGGGAGTTCCAATTCCAATTTTTTACAACGAGGATGGTACCGAAATCGTCGATTATGATATTATGATGCATATTTCTAAATTGTTTAGAGAATATGGCTCTAATATTTGGTTTGAAAAAGATGCTAAAGATTTACTGCCTAAAGGTTATACCAATGAACACAGTCCAAACGGTAACTTCCGTAAAGAAACTGATATCATGGACGTTTGGTTCGACTCAGGTAGTTCTTTTGCCGGCGTTTTATTAGAAAGAGGCATGAGTTATCCAGCGGATATTTATTTAGAAGGCTCTGACCAATATCGTGGCTGGTTTAATTCTTCATTAATTTGTAGTATGGCTTCAGAGGGAAAAAGTCCATATAAAGAATTATTATCAACCGGTTTCGTTTTAGATGGTAAAGGTTTAAAAATGAGTAAGAGTGTTGGTAATGTTGTAGAACCAATGAAAGTGGTTGATAAACATGGCTCAGATATTTTAAGACTATGGGCCGCTAGTGTCGACTTCACTGAAGACGTACGTTTTAGTGATGAATTACTTGCTCAAGTTAAAGAAAGCTATCGTAAAATTCGAAATACTTATCGTTTCATGCTAGGAAACTTATTTGATTTTGACCCGAAAAAAGATAAAGTACCTTACGATAAAATGCCCGAAGCCGATAAATATATGATGATTCAGTTAAATGAGTTGATTAAAAAAGTTCGTAAAAACTATGATGAATATGATTTTGATGAAATTTATAAATTAATCAATAATTTTGTTAACTCATTATCTAATTTTTATTTAGATTTTACGAAAGATATCTTATACATCGATAAATATAACAGTCATGAAAGAAGAAGCGTTCAAACTGTTTTATACGAAAATTTATATGCTTTAATTCGCCTAATGGCCCCAATTTTACCATATACTAGTGAAGAAGTTTATAAATTACTTCCAGGCGTAAAAGAAGAAAGTGTTCATTTAGAAAGATTCCCAGAACCAGTTATTTGTAAAAACGAAGAAGAAATCTTGGAATTGTGGAATGTTTTTTTCAGTATCAAAGATGATGTTTATAAAGCTTTAGAAGAAGCCCGTAATAATAAAATAATTGGTAAATCTTTAGAAGCAAAAGTTTATCTAAACTTAAGAGACGAAGATAAAGAAACATTAAAACCAATTTTACCAAATTTAAAACAATTATTAATTGTCTCAGATGTTATTATCAGTGCCGAAGAATTAACTAAATACGATTATTGTGCAGTTAGTGTTCAGAAATTTAACGGCGCAAGATGTGAAAGATGTTGGAATTACTTTAACGAAAGAGATATCATAGATAACGTATGTCCAAGATGTCATGAAATTATTAGTGAGGGAAATTAGAGGACATTTACTCTAATTTTTTTCATATAATTAAAAGGGTGAAAGTATGAAACAATTAATCGAAGTAAATATTGGTAAAGAAAATTATTTAAATTTAAAAGAATGGAATAAAAAATGGGAAATAATTAAGACCATAAAACCGGTTTATATTGGAAAAAATGGTATTACTCAAAATAAAGAGGAAGGCGATAAAAAAACACCTTTAGGTCTTTATAAAATTGGTCCGGCGTTTGGTACTAAAGAACTAAATATTAATTATCCTTATTTAACAATTACCAAAAATAGTTATTTTGTCGATGATATTAATTCTGCATTTTATAATAACTGGGTTGAACTTGGTGATATTCCTATTCATGGTTATTCTTATGTTACAAATAATGATAAAATAACATGGAATTCAGCCGAGCATTTAGCTGATTATCCCATTTCCTATGAGCTCGGTTTAATCATCGAATATAATATAAAAAACACTGTTAAAGGTAAAGGGTCCGCTATTTTTTGCCATATTAAAAACAAAGATTATACAGAAGGCTGTATTGCCATCAATAAAAATGATATGGAATATATCATAAACTGGTTAGATAAAGATAAAAATCCTCATATTTTAATCCAAACCAAAAGAGACTTTAAATAGTCTCTTTTAATAATTCATATAGTTTATCCGGATTATAGTAAAAGGCATATTTCGTAGCTTCCCATAATTTGGCATTATCGATTTTCTTAAAATCAAAGTTATAACCATGTTTCTTTAAATATAATTCTAAGAAAAGTTTTATCGTCACTTCATTACCATCTCTAAATGGTAAAATAACCATAAGTTCACTATAATAATAAGCTAAAAATATTAACATATCATCATGAGAATTAATTTTAACTTCTTTTAAATTTCTAAATAAATCCTTAAGACAAAGCTCAATCACCCCAAATTGACATAACATAATATTATCTAAAGTGACATTTTCATCACGTATTTGTCCCGCAAAGTCATATAAATCTTCAAATAAATATTTATGTAAATTTAAAAATCCTTTTAAAGAAAAATCATTATAATCTTTTAAATTATTAATTTTATTATGGGTAATTTCTTTTTCTTTTTTATTAAGTAACTCTTCATCTTTAATATTAAATTTATTTTTTAATACCTTATTTTCATAAGTCCATAACGAGTCCGCACTAAAAGGTCGCATATTATCACCACCAACATTATAAATTTTATAAATAAGTTTGTCTAGGGTATTGATTAAAAAAATAAAAACATATAATTAAAAGGGGTGTATGTATGCTTAATTTTTTAAGAAAATTATTTAAAGACTTTTATATTTTAACCGCATCTTATTCGAATAATGTTTTTCCAGACCCATTAACTAAGGAAGAGGAAGAACAATATTTAAAACAAGCCAGGCTAGGGGATAAAGAAGCCAGAAATAAACTTATTGAACATAATTTGCGTTTAGTTGCGCATATTGTAAAAAAATATGACCACCGTAAAGAAGACGCTGATGATTTAATAAGTATTGGTACAATTGGGCTTATTAAAGGTGTTGACAGCTACTCTGCTAAACATAAAACTAGACTGACAACTTACTGCGCTAGATGTATTGAAAACGAGATTCTTATGCATTTTCGTAGCGACAAAAAAAATAACAAAAATATTAGTATCGACGAAGGTGTTGGTTTCGATAAAGAGGGGAACGTCATTACTTTTTTAGATATTTTAAAAACACCAAAACCAGATTTTGCTTTAGATCTGCACAAACAAGATAGTTTAAAATTACTAAAAAAATACTTTACGGTTTTAACTGATAGAGAAAAAGAAATTATTATTAAAAGATATGGCTTAGATGGTAATGATGAAGTTACTCAAAAAGAAATAGCCAAAGAATTTGGTATTTCACGAAGTTATGTTTCGAGAATTGAAAAAAGAGCTTTAACTAAAATTTTAAGAGAATTTATCAAGAATAATCAGCAATAAAAAAAGCAGATATCTGCTTTTTAAATGTGACTAATTATATAAGTTATCATTCCATAACCCATGCCAGCCGTAATAAAACCTAAAACCGCACAGTTGACAAAGGCATTTTCTAAATGATGTTCTGTAACCGTTGTCATCGGTAAATGCCACCATTTTTTCTTTTTAGGCTTTTCTTTGGCTTCTTCTTTTTTATCTTCGCCTAAATCCAAAATTTCAATCGCTTCATTATCTAATTCAAAATTTTTAATTTCCAAAGTGTTTTCCATTATATCTACAGGCTCATCTTCGATTAGTTCATCAAATAATGCATTGTTATTTTCTAAGTTTTTACCGGAAAAAATATCCATAGTTGCTGGTTCACTAGCTTTTTTTATTTCCTTTTCCTTATCCTCGTTAGTTTCTAAATTATATAACTTTTTAAACTTTTCAAAATCATAGTTCATAGATAAGCCTCCTTTATCCTGATAAAATTATACTACATTTATGATAATTTTTCAATTAAAACGCGTATCGGTGTTAATCCTTTTTTAAAAAGATACCTTATCATTAATAAAAAAGATTCCGATATATATTGTATAATATCTC
>CALVRF010000052.1 GCA_944358495.1 uncultured Bacilli bacterium | reverse complement strand
ACTTTTTCTGTCATAATACCACCTAAAAATTATTATAACTTAATTAAATTAATTTGTCGATGGTACGACAATAATATTATAAGATTCCTCACTAATTTTCAAAATAGTAAAACTATCCGTACTAACAATATTATTATCCACCCAAGATTCTTGAACTTGCCCCAGCCATTTTTTATCAATACCATCGTCATAAAAAACTGCCAAAATATTATCACTCATATAAAATTCTTGATTTAGTTGCATCAAATATACAAAATCACAATTATTAACTTCCTTTTTATTATTCACAGCGCACAAAGTATAATTATTAATCATTAGTTTAAAACCATTTCTATCTTTTAAAACATAAATATCATCAATTCTTTTTTCTGTCATATTTTTCAAATAATAAATATCAGGATTACTATCAAAAACTTGCAAGGCTTGATTAAGATTATTATCATTTTTATATTCTAAGATAAATAAATTACTATTATCCCCATCATTAATTAATAATGAAATACTCCCTGAAAGACGCAAAAAAACTACCGCTTTTTCCTGCTCCATTAACCTTAAATCAATCTTTTTAGCCCTAAGTGCTCTTGTATCAACATTAAATAAAATTAAAATCATAATTAATAACAAAATTAACCCTTTTCTCATAAAAAAACACACCCTATTAAAAGGTATGTGTTACTTATAATTATTAGTAATATATTCCGTTAAAGCTTCTTTTGTATTAACTAACTTATCCACAATTAACTTTTCTTCTAAATCATTTATTAAATCTTTAAGAAAACTTCCTGGTTCTTTATCTAAAATGTCACAAATTTCCATTGGTGATAAGGCAATATCATTTTTACTATGGATTTGTAATTTCAAGTAGCACTCATTAAGTTCCTTTTTACTAACATCATATAACTCACTAGCTAACGTACAAACATATAAACCATATTTATATAAAACACATTTATCCAATAGATTTTTACCTTCGAGTTCTAAAATTTTAGTAATCGTCTCCTTTTCATTCGTACTAAAATGATATTTATCAAGTACCTTTAACTGTGCCCAAGTAACAATCATCGATGGAGTAATTTTTATTTTCTTTAAATTAGAAATATCTAAACTGTCAGCTAATCTTAAATCACAAAGTAATTTAATTCCATATTCTTTATTTGCGCTCGCAAATATAATATCTAATTCCTCTTTTTGGCGTTCCCTAGATAACTTTTTAACTAATGAGGCATACTTTTTAATATACGCTTTCAAAACCGGTTCCAACTCAAAATTTAACACTGTCGCCAAACGTACAGCTCTTAAAATTCTAAGAGCATCTTCTTTTAGACGAATCTTCGGACTACCAATCATCCGAATAATATGATTATCCAAATCACTTTTGGCATTCAATAAATCAATCTCTTTTCCATCTTTATCAATACACAAAGTATTAATCGTAAAATCACGTCTTTTTAAATCTTCTTCTAAACTATCAACATATTTAATTGAAGATGGTTTTCGATTGTTAATATATTTTCCCTCACTACGGAATGTCGTAATTTCAAAACGAATCTTCTCAAAAATAATTACTACTGACCCATATTCAGAACTACTAGTCACCACTTCTGGAAAAATATTCATAATTTCCATCGGCGTTGCATCAGTACAAATATCCACATCCACCGAACTTCTTTTTAAATATAGGTCTCTAGGATAGCCACCAATGATATAAGCTTGATATCCAAATTCTGTTATTTTATTAAGTACCTTTATTGCCGAATTATACATAATCTCCTCCCCGCCAAAGCAATAAAAAAAGGCTAAAAAAGCCTTAGTTTAAAGCGTCTTTTAACTTAGCACCGGCTTTGATAGTAACTGCAGTTCTTGCAGGAATAGTAACTTCTTCACCAGTTCTTGGGTTACGACCTTTTCTTGCATCTTTGTGTTGAGTAGCAAAAGTGCAGAAACCTGTTAAAGTAACTTTACCTTCTGATTTTAATCCTTCTACGATTCCACTCATAGCAGCATCTAAAGCTCTAGTAGCATCTGCTTTGGTTAATCCTGTTTCTTCTGCAATGTAATTAACTAACATTTGTTTTGTCATGTATAAATACCTCCCTTAATTTGTTAAGCTACCTTGCTTACATTAAAAGGATATCACGAATGGCTTGAAAAATCAATACATTTAAGGCTTTTTTTACACTTTTACAACTTTTTTATCAAATTCCAATTAATTATGTCCCTTAGATTTAGTTTTCTTCTTAACTTTTTTACTGCCTTCTAGTAAATAATCCAGTCCTGCTCCAACAATCATCTCAAAAAACTCTGATGCACTAATTGCCTGATTATCCCTTGAATCACATAAATATTTATATAATTCTTTATCGCGTTTTTCTTTTAACTCCGCTTCTTTGTAAACACTTGTAATCTGCATCACATTTTTTCCAAGCACTACTTTATCACCAATCGCAGCACCCAACAATTGCTCACCAACTGGGCTATATTGACTAGCAGCCATAAGCTGATAACCAGCAACTTCACGAAAACGCTTATCAACATCATACTTATCCACTAACTCAATATATTTTTCTACAATCTCCTTGTTATTTTCATAACTAAGACATACAATGTCACCGGCATCAATCACTTTATACACCATAAACCACCTCCTTAAAACACTATTATTTCAAAGAAGTTCATTTTTCACAGTCATTGTAACAAAGGAAATAAAAAAAGTCAATAAAAAAAGAATAGATAAACTATCCTTAAATAACAATCGCAAATAAATTTCCAGAACCTTTGTTTACTAATTTAGATAAAGTTTGTTGTAGTTTAAATCTAACTGAATCCGGCATTAATGATAATTTAGCCTGAATTCCCTCCTGAACAATAACATCTAAACTACGACCAAATATCTCACTTTTCCAAATATTTGATGAGTCACTATCACGGTCTTTCATCAAATAATTAATAAGTTCTTTACTTTGAATTTCTGAACCAATAATCGGTTCAAAAGTACTTTCGACATCCACTCTAATCATGTGTATTGAAGGTGCTACTGCTTTTAATTTAATTCCATATCTACTTCCTTGTTTAATAATTTCTGGAGTATCTAAAGTCATGTCTGCTAAAGTTGGACTAGCCACACCATAGCCTGTTTTTTTAACCATGACCAAAGCATCCTTGATCTGATCATATTCACATTTAGCTTCATTATAATCTTGGAATAAAGTAAGTAACTGTGAACGATTAGTAATATCTACACCAATAATTTCTTTTAAAACCTCATTATATAATTCATTTGGTGCTTTTAAAGTAACATTAACTTCTCCTGCTGAAGTATTAACATCCGATAAATAAGCTTTATTAATATATTCACAAGTCTCTAACTTATTAGTAATATCATCAATATCTCTTAATTTATCAATTTCATAAATACTATCACGAATAGTATCCATATATGCTTTTTTAAGCCAATTATTTGGCGCTAAACAAGCCACCCAATCAGGCATTTCGACATTAATGCGCACCACTGGGAATTCATATAAAGCCTCTCTTAAAATATTATAAGCATCGCGTTCACTCATATTATCCACATTCATTGGAATAACTGGAACATTGTACTTTTCTCTTAAATCCTCAGCCAAGCTTTCAGTATCCGGCAACATCGGATGCGTCGAATTAAGGACAACTATATAAGGTTTACCAATCTCCGAAAGTTCAGAAACGATTCTTTCTTCAGCTTCGACATAATCGGTTCGTGAAAACTCACCAATCGAACCATCAGAAGTTATTACCACCCCAATACTAGAATGATCTTTTATAACTTTCTCAGTACCAATTTCTGCTGCTTCAATAAACGGAATTTCTTCCTCATACCAAGGTGTTCTAACCATTCTTGGGCCATTTTCATCTTCATAGCCTTTTGCCCCATTAATGATATAACCAACACAATCTACTAATCTAACATCAGCAGTAAAATCATCAATCTTTATTTTGGCTGCATTACTTGGAACAAACTTCGGCTCAGTTGTCATAATTGTTTTCCCTTGAGCCGATTGCGGAATTTCATCTAAAGTTCTTTTACGCTCATATTCGTCTTCAATATTAGGAACGACTAGGTTTTCAATAAATCTTTTTATAAACGTTGATTTCCCAGTTCTAACCGCCCCTACTACGCCTAAATATATATCCCCACCTGTTCTTTCAGTAATACTCTTTATAATATCAATTTTTTCCATATAATCCCTACCTTCCATAATTTACTTAAATATATGAAAATAAAAAAGATTATATGAAAATAAATCAAAATAATCTTCTTTTTCTTAAAATAAATATTTATCAAAGTTCTTTTCTTATATAACTTACTATTTCATCTAAGTTTTTTTCATTTACAAAATCTGCTCCATTTTTAAAAATGTTGATAAGTTCTTGGTTATCTGAATTTGCCTTTTCTAAAACTTTCCCCACCATTTGAACTATCTTTCTTTTTATTCCTTTTAATTTATTATAGTCAATTCCCCCTCTTAAATAAAATAAGGGAACATTTAAATTATTTGCCTTTTCCACAGTTTTAATATATTCAGTATCTGCTGGATAAGCACCAACCACTCCATAACCTTTAATATTATATTTATTTTTAACCTTATTAACTTTCGTTATCCTGCCCGCACATATCCAGCTTAAATATATAACCTCATCATTTTTATTCAAAAATTTATTAGCTTCTTTCAAAGAATAACAAGGAACATTAAGCTTTTTACTAAGCATATCTGCATACCTAAAAGTATGCCCAGTATTACTATTATAAATAATGGCTTTTATCATCTTACTTCCTTTCCATAAATTGTTCTACACGCATGTGTAAATGATACTTATCTCGAAGTTCAGCAATCTCTTTCATCATTTCTGATTTATGATGTTTATCTAAAGCTTCTTGACTTTCCCATTTATCGATAAGTAAAACCGTTTCTGGATCATCCATTGGAAAGAAATAATTATAACCTAAATTGCCAACTTCCGCTCTAACTCTATCTACAACACCACTTTCTACCATTTCTTTTGCAAATTCCTTCGCACTACCATTAACTCCCGTATAATAAATATTAATAACTAACATAAATATCGCCTCCTATAGTTAATTATACCACACCAAACAATAAAAAAACCATTGACCTAGTCAACAGTTAAATCATTTTATCAATATCTTTAGGAACCTTATCATTTACTACTGCTTCAATAATTTTATCTTCTTTTTCTTTAGAAACTTCCTTCCCTGTCATTTGACCTAATTCTTTAATAACTTCCCTTAAAGTTTGTTCATTTTTTAAATCACTTTTTTGTAATTTAGCCGCCAAATCTAAAATTGTTTGTTTTCCAACATTAGTTTTTTTCTCAATCTTATTAAAAAAGCTATCTGAAAACTTCAAGTATCATCATCCTCCTACATTAGTATATGAGGCAACAAAAAAAGCGTTAATCAAAACGCTTAAAGACTCTATTGTTCACCTTTATTCTTGAATTGTAAAACAATCGGAGTCCCCTCAAAATCAAAGTTTTCTCTTATTTTATTTTCTAAATATCTCTCATAAGAAAAATGCAATAATCCTTTACTATTAACTTGAATGTTAAAAGTTGGCGGTTTAATTCCTACTTGTGAAGCAAAGTAAATTTTCATTCGCTTATTTTTATAAGTTGGTGGTAAATTAAGGGCATAAGCATCCATAATCACATCATTTAAAGCACTTGTCTTAATCTCTCTGCACGCATTATCATGAGCTTTAATTATCATCGGCATCAATGTATGCATTCTTTTTTTCGTTAAAGCTGATAAATAGACGATTGGTGCATAAGGCATAAACTGAAATTCACGTCTAATATCATTAGTAAATTCTTTCATCTTTTTATCTTTATCTTCAATTACATCCCACTTATTAACTACCATTACAACTGCTTTCCCTGCTTCTAGAGCATATCCAGCAATATGTTTATCATGTTCAATAATGCCTTCTTCAGCATTTAACACGATTACACAAACATCACTGCGATCAATTGCTTTTAATGAACGAAGTAAACTATACTTTTCCACCGTTTCATAAATTTTTCCTTTTTTTCGCATACCCGCTGTATCGATAACGACAAATTCTTCACCATGATAAGTAAATGGGGTATCTACCGCATCTCTTGTTGTTCCCGCAACATCACTAACAATAACTCTTTCTTCGTTAAGAATTGCATTAACTAAGCTGCTTTTCCCAACATTTGGTCTTCCAATAATCGAAAATTTAATCACTGAATCATCATAATCATCAGGAATTTCTTTAAAATCTTCTGTAATCGAATCAAGTAAATCATAAATACCAAAGTTTTGCTCACCACTTAAAGGTACATAATTTTCAAAACCAAGTTCATAAAAATCATATTGGTGCTCTTTAAACAATTTAGAATCAGCTTTATTAATTGCCACGATGACTTTTTTACCACTACGCATTAAAATATCACGAACTACATAATCATTAGCCGTTAATCCCTCTTTACCATCAACGACAAAAACCACTACATCCGCTTCATCAATTGCCAGTTCAGCTTGTCCTTTAATTTCGTCATTAAATTTATTACCAGCGATATCAATACCTCCAGTATCAATTAAATGAAAATTATAGTCCTTATAACTAACACTCCCATAAATACGGTCACGAGTTACCCCAGGAGTATCTTGCGTAATAGCTAGTTTACTTCCAACCAAACGGTTAAAAATTGTACTCTTACCAACATTCGGTCTTCCAACCAAAGCCACAACCGGTTTTTGCATATTTATCACCTCACCTTTTTCGCTTTAAGCAAAACTTCTCTAGCTCTTTTCCCATAAATAACTTTACTAATCTCTAACAGTTGCCCCATTTCTATATCATTAATATCTTCTTTAGCTAATAAATATAATTTATCCTGTAATTTATATAATGAAAACTTATCTAAAAGTGAATAATACAAATTAGTTATTTCATATAAAAAAGGGCCTTCGATTACTTTGGTATCCATTTCTATTTGATTACTAAAATAATCCAAGTACTCTAATTCTTCCTTTTTCACTTCAATAATAATACCATAATTCGTATCAACATATATTTTAGCTACATAATAGCCAGATACTTCAAAATTATATTTATGTGATAATTTCAAAAATACATTTTTAATATATTTTTCGGCTACTTCTTTATTATTAAAATCCAAACTTTGGATATACATTTTATTTAAATATAATATAAATACATCTCCACTAGTAACAAGCTTCACTTTTATCACCTAAAATAGTGTATGAAGATTTATACTAGTTGCCACCAATTATGCAGCCGTAATTTCGATTTTTCTTAAAACCTCTTCTTTTCCAACTTTACTAACATTAGAAAACATAATAAAGTCATCACCGACAACTAAATCCAAATCTGCTAAAATTGCATTTCGTTGTTTTTGTTGCATGGTAATTCCCACTTTATCAACTTTTGTCGCAATAATTGTTACCGGTATTTTATAATACTTTAAATAATTATACATCATAATATCATCATTAGTTGGCTTATGTCTAAAATCAATTAATAAAAATACCTGTTTTAATGGTTCACGATTAACAATATAGTCCTCAATCATTAAACCAAATTTTTTACGTTTAGTCTTACTAACTCCAGCATATCCATAACCCGGAGCATCAACTAAATAAAAAGCATCATTTACTTTATAAAAATTAATCGTTTGTGTCTTACCCGGCCTTCCAGATGTTCGTGCATAATTCTTTCGATTAATTAAAGTATTAATAAAACTACTTTTCCCAACATTAGAACGCCCAATAAGTAAATACTCTGGTTTTTCATCAGTTGGAAACTGACTACGGCGCACCGCCGAAATAGCTAAATCAACTGATTTTATTTTCATTTTTTCATCACCTGGTTCGTTATAAATTATAACAAAGTATCTATTTTATGTCAAAAATACTTACTTTTTTACCAATACATGATTAGCGGTTTTTTGACCTTTTTTCTCACTACCAAATATTGCGGTTAACTTAGATTGTATCTTATATAACCTTGTATTAACTTGTTTCTTAAGTTTTCCAACAACCACCGCAATACTTTTCTTAGCTCCATTCGTCCAAAAACATCTATAAGCTAATTCACCACTATTAAGTTCATTATGAGTACTGAAAAAATCCAACAATATTCTCCTAATTTCTTCATCTGTTTTTGAACTCGCTTCAATTTGTGTCTTTATCGTCTCAGGAAGTTCATCAATCAAAAAGCCGGCATTCTGATAATAATTATTATAGTTAAGAACAAAACCATCTTCAATCCGTACAAAATCCATCGAATCATATATACCCTTAAAAAAAGATTCTGAGCCTTGAGAAATATTTTTCACCTTATCAGGATTTTCAGCTCCCGTTTTCATTCTAACGTCACCTAAATAAGATAAATTAACCCTAGTTTCATTAAATTTATCAAGTGGGATTTTTTCTTCTTCGCAAAGCAATAATGCACAAATAGTAGCCATTCTATTATTAGTATATATCGCTTCTACCGCCTCATCGCCAAGGCCATTATAAACCACTTTAATTTCTTTTTGAAGACGTCCCGGAATAGAAAAGTGTTCCCATGACTTAAGCATTCTTAAAGCATAATCCGCAGATACAATTAAAGTCTTAATTTCGCAGTGCTTGTTATAATCAAAATACATACAACTAAAATTATCTTTAAATTCTGATGATTTCTTTAAAAAAGTAGGTGGAAGTGTTTCATCGACCATTGTTTTTTTACCCATAAACGTATAAAATTCAGGATTTTGTTCGTAATTCTTTTGGTGCCAAGTCCTTTGTGGACCATTAATGAACACAATCAGATCATACGTTTTCTTTTCTTTAGAGTCATGTCCAGCCTGCGTAAACCATGCCGAACCGTAAGTCGCAATAAGCGCCACTTCCGGCATTCCTCTAAATAATTCTAATACATCTTCTTCTGTTAATATTGTTTTTTCACTCATTTATTATTCCCCCTGTAAATGTCAACATAAAAGTTTATAATTATGTCAAAGTTAAAACCTTATAAATTGAGTGAATAAAAACCACTCATTTTTTATTCCAATTTCCTCTTTGTAGCAGGAACTTGGTATAATCCTATTAGGAAGTTTAATCTTCAAAAAAGAAGATTAAACAAATATGACGTATTATACCAACCTACTACAAAGAGTTTTCTCGGCATAAAATCATTCGTTATATTTGTTTGTTCT
>CALVRF010000051.1 GCA_944358495.1 uncultured Bacilli bacterium | reverse complement strand
TTTTTTTCATAAATTATTGAAAAAAATAAAAAAATTGGTTATAATACTAATATAAAGGAGAGTATGATTATGGATAAAAAGGAACAAAATACAAAAGGATTAAAAATTGATAAAAAGGTTTTAATAGCTATTATTGCCGTTATTGTTGTTATCATTGTTGTAGTGGCTGTCGTTTTGCTTACTAGAGATAATAATAAAAAAGATGTTGTCGAAAACGAAGACGGAACTACTGCTATTACTGAACAAGGAGTTATTAAAGATGAAAGCTATGGAGGGCTAAACTTTAGCAACACTACTTTAATTAAAGATGGCAATATGTATACGTTATCAATGGATGTTACTAATTCAACCGATGAGACTATTGATTTAGAGCAAGTTGGTATTGATATGAAAAATGATAAAGGTAATGTTCTTATAACTTTAAATGGTTATATTGGTGAGCCAATGGCCGCTGGAGAAACAAGAACTATTACTTCATCAACTGAAACCGATTTATCAAAGGTTACATCTAAAACGATTGTTGAATATAAACAAGGCTAATAAAGGCCTTTTTTGCATTAAAAAAGCCTAAATTTAGGCTTTTTTAATGCAATCTTAGTGTTTTGGTCGGAGCAGTAGAGCTTAGAGTATGAATCTTATCAAGATTTTGATAAGCTCGTTTTAGTAAATATTCAGCCTGATCACAATATACGTGATAATTATCATCGGTTATTTCATATTGAACCCCAAGCCTATCATAGTAATCAGAATCAGTAACAATAGCTCCATCTGATAACTTTCCGGTAATTTTTGAGATAGTTTCAGCTGATTTAACTATACCGTATTCTAAAATCATATTAACAAATTTTTTACTTTTTACTTTATCAACAGCTCCAGCATTAATAAATATTTTTCTCGCGTCTATTAAGCTTTTAGTGTATTCGGCATTTTTAAATTTTGATCCCATATCTTGAACAAATCCATAATCTTGGTCCATATATATAATAGACACTAAATATAGGATGAAGTTTAGCACAGATTTATTTTTTACTTTTTTTAATGTATCTATATCGGCTAATAAAGAGTATGGAATGACTGGAGAAACCACACTAATTCTATCTATGGCTGTTTCTTTTGTAGTAAGCATAGCAACGCTGCCTCCCACACTGGCCCCAACCATATCGACATCTTTTAATCCTAATTGATTAATCATGGATAAAATCGACTGCGCAAATGCTTCCGTTGTAATTTCATCTTTATTATAATCTCTAATATGTTGCTCCATATTATCTTTATATGCGAACTCGGCAATAAATGGATGATGGATAGTGTCGTCATACCAAAAACCCTCATGCTGCTTAACTAACTTAAAGTCTTTTGGCGCATTATCTAATATTTTCTTGGTATTTACTGTGTATTTTCCTGCATGTCCTCTAATAAAAATAATTGGTTTTTTTCCTATTGAGGTTCTGTTTCCCACAGAATATAAACTCATAATACCATCATCAGCATCGCAAACATGTTCTACATTTATGTTGCGTAATTTGGCCATTATAATCCCCTCTTTCAAATATGCGATTTATCTTAGCATAAAACATAAAAAATGTCAAACTATAAGTAATTGTGTTAATTATTAATTGAAATTATATATTCTATCATTAAAAAACGCTTGCTTGTATCAAACCATTAATTTGACAGCTCGTCAAAAAATGATATAATAACTTCTAAAAACGAGGGGATTGTATATGAGCAAAGTGGATATTATGGGAAAATGGGATATAGAAAATGAAGTTTGGTTTGTTCCTGAATCTAATAAAGCCAAAGGTCGTTCATTAGCAATCGCTAACTATGAACCGATTATTAATAGTGGACTTGATAGTAATGATTATTTGATTATTTGTATTGGTTTTAGATTGGAAAATGTTTCCATAAATAAAAAAACTATAAGCGATAAACAATATAACATAAATCAAATAATTAATTACTTCGAAAAAACTCATAAAAATATTTATATAAAATGTGTCCTTTTTGATTCAGATGCTCCATTAAAAGAAAGTGGACGAAAATTAGGACAATATATAGATAGTTTAGCAGCACAACCAAACACTAATTCTATTAATATAATTGGATTTTCTAAAGGTGGTGTTATGTGTTTTGATATGACTAAGTCGTTAAAAAGCGGTTTTTGTCTTCAAAAAACTAATTTATTTACAATAGCTACATCATTTACTGGGACTTTATTTGCTTCACCAAAATTACTTTTTGAACAATTGAATGAGGGAATTCAAACAAGAACTGGGAATCAATATTTATCTAATGCAGTTACTGAAGTATTAAAACCTATATATGGTATGGTTTCTAGTAATTCTCATATGGATTATGACATTGCTATACCTCATAGTATACCAGAAGAACTCTTAGATTTTTATGATCCATCATTAATTGAAAATATATTTGCCAAAGAAAATCTTTTAGCTATAAAGCAACTATTAACTTATAGAAACATTTATACAGGTATTACGAAAAGCACATTAAAAGAATGTCTCCAAAATAGAGATTTGTTAGGCGTTGGTTTATGTCTGTTAAATGATATTATATATGATGAACCGGCAGATGGCTTTATTACTTTAAACTCCCAGCAAGCTGTAGAACAATATTTTGAGAATATTGCAACTAGTACTTTATATTCAACAACTCACAGTGTTTTTAGTAACCCAAGAGCACTTACTACCATTTGTAGTATTGTTAATGACACTATTGATGAAACTGATGAAAAAAAAGCTTATATCTTAAAAAAACATCTTTAATTATGGATAAAGGAACAATGTTCAAATTAAAAAATTAGTTAGGTCCTAATAACCGACAAAACTTATCTAATAAAACTGTTATATTAAAATCGGTGATAGGATGAAAGGGATAAATTATTATCATATTTATGAAAGACCTCAAAACGAGGTTTTTTTACATAAATAGACATTTAAAGCCATAAAATTATATGGGTGATATAATGCTTAGAGATTTAAGAAATTATATTTTAGAAGATGACTTTAAAATGACCTATTTGACAGGTAAATTAGACATAGTTAATTACGAATGCATTGATCACTTTGACACTGATAAAATAATGATTAGATATAGTAGTGGAGTAGTTATCATCAAAGGTGAAAATCTAATAATTTCCAAACTCCTAACTGATGAAATATTAATATCCGGAACTATTAAAAATATTGAATTACAATGATTGAAAAATTTAAAAGTAAAGTCGCCTTAAAAATCAAAGGCAAAAATATTAATCGTTTCATCAAAAGATTAACTACTAGAAAAATCAATATTTTATCCTTAAAATACATCAATGATAACGAAGCCAAAATAATCATTTATAAAAAAGACTATGAAGAAGTTTTAAAAGTTAAAAGTATTTATGAAGTTCTTGAAGAAGATGTTTTCGGCTATTTAAAAATCCAAAGAACTTTAAAAATAAATAAACATTTAATCATATTTTTATTAATTGGCTATTTAATCTTTCTTACCTTAACACATATGGTCTTTGATATTGAAGTAGTACATTCCAATAAAGACATTCGCAATCTAATAACAGAAGAATTAAAAGAAAATGGTATTACTAAATACACTTTTAAAAAATCATATCAAGAATTAAATAAAATAAAAGAAAAAATTTTAAATGACCATCCCGATAAAATAGAATGGCTCGAAATTGAAACTCAAGGAACTAAATATATTGTTAGAGTTGAGGAAAGGGAAATTGTCAGGGAAACCGAAAATAATAATCCTCGTAATATTGTGGCTAAAAAAGATGCCGTTATCAAAAAAACTATCGCAAGTAAAGGCGATATTGTCCGTAATACTGACGATTATGTCAAAAAAGGCGACATTATTGTTAATGGTGAAATCATGCTTGAAGATAAATCGATGGGCAAAGTCAAAGCCGAAGGAAAAGTCTATGGTGAAGTTTGGTATGTTACTAAAACTCAGTATCCTTTTGTTTATTATGAAGAAAAAGAAACAGGCAATACTAAAGAAAACTATGCTATTAAATTTTTAAATAAAGATATCGAATTAAGTTTGAAAAAATATAAAAATAAAAAATGTGAAGAAAATGTCCTTTTAAGTCATCCCTTACTACCCATCAAATTAGTTTATCAAAAACAAAAAGAAATCAAAGTTATCAGTCAAATCTTAACCTTTGATGAAGCCTTAGTTAAAGCCGAAGATTATGCTACTAAAAAAATTGAAAAAAATCTCCGTCAAGATGAGTATATAATTCGCAGTAAATACTTGAAAAGTAGCGTCAAGGAAAGTACAATAGAAGTAGAAATGTTTTTCGCCGTTTATGAAGACATAACGAGTTATCAAGAAATAGAGTGATTATATGATTAGAGATACTGTCTTAGAAATCTTTGGCGCCACCTGGCCAACTATTATCATTAGTATGGTTATTTTAGTCAGCATGCGCATAGTTTATTTAATAAAATATAACAAGAAAATTGTATTATATGAAGAATTAATAACTTTATTATTTATTATCTATGTTCTTTGTCTATTCTATGTCGTGACTTTCCAAGATGTTAGCTGGAGTACATCGAACTTTACCCCTTTTTCCGAAATGTTTAGGTATGAAATTGGGTCTAGACTTTTTATTAAAAATGTCTTAGGTAATGTTATCTTATTTTTACCATACGGTTTTTTTGCCGCCTACTATTTAAAATTAAAAAAGCCATGGTCAATTTTAGGTTTATCCATATTAGTATCTTTAACCATTGAAACTACTCAGCTATTAATCGGTAGAGTCTTTGATATTGATGATATTATTTTAAATACGATAGGTGGTCTTTTCGGCTTTTATATTTATCACGTTTTATCCAAAATAAATAGTCATTTACCAGAAATATTGAAAAAGCCCATTATTTATAATATAATAGTAATATGTTTACTAGTATTAGTTATTGTTTACTTAGTAGGATTTATTGAAATAGGAGTTTAAAGAATGAATAAGTTTGAAGTATTTAATGAAACCAATGAACAAGTTGATCTCGAAGAAGAAAAAAAGATAATCGAATATGCTTTAAAATACAAAAAATTAGAAAATGTTGTTTTCAATGTCATTTTTGTTGATAATCAAACCATTAGACAAATTAATAAAGAGTATCGCGGAATCGATAAAGAGACAGATGTTATTAGTTTTGCCTTAGAAGATAATGAAGAAATTACTTTCGAATTTGGTAGACTTTTAGGTGATATTTATATATCTGTTCCTAAAATGCAAAGTCAAGCTAAAGAGTATGGTCATAGCGAGACTAGAGAAATGGCTTTTCTAACCATTCATGGACTATTACACCTTTTAGGCTATGATCATATGACCAAAGAAGATGAAGAAATAATGTTTAAAGAGCAGGAGATGATTTTAAATGGCTACGGTATCACGCGATAAATTAAAACAAAGAGGACTAAGACGTTTCGCCCATAGTTTTAGATATGCCCTTGACGGACTAATTTATGCTTTTAAATATGAGCAAAATATGCTGGCGCACATTATTGCCACTATTGGTGCGATAGCACTAGGTTTTATTCTGAAAATAAGTCCGTTTGAATGGTTAATTTTAGTTTTAATTATTGGATTAGTAATTGCTACTGAACTAATAAATACCAGTATTGAAGCCGCTATTGACTTAACTACTAAAGAAATAAATCCATTAGCTAAAGTAGCTAAAGATACCGCGGCTGCTGCTGTGATGATTTTTGCCATAACGGCTGTAATAATTGCTTGTATTATTTTTATACCTAAAATCATCTTGTTATTTTAAAGGAGAAAAATATGTTAGAAAAATTAAGAAAATTAATAGAAAACAGTTATTCACCAGTTTATAAATATTATGTCGCTGCTATTTTAGAATGTACCAATGGACAAACCTTTACTGGAGTTAATGTCGAAACATCATCACCAGCTAGCGGAATATGTGCGGAAAGAAATGCATTGTATTCGGCCATTGCTCATGGCTATAAAAAAGAAGACTTTAAAGCTATTTATCTTATGAATAAAACTGTCGAACCATGTTTTCCATGTTTTATTTGTAGACAAGCCCTAGTTGACCTTTGCCCCGAAAATTTTAAAATTATTACCTATAATTATGATGGAACTAAAACTAAAGAAGTAACTATAAAAGAACTATGCCCATATCCTTTTAGTAGTGAGGATTTATCATGAAAAGTGGTTTTGTTAGTTTAGTAGGAAGACCTAACGTTGGGAAATCCACCTTATTAAATAGTATTTTACATACTAAAGTAGCCATCACTTCATCAAAACCGCAAACCACAAGAAATGTCATTCAAGGTATTTATAATGATGAAGAAACCCAAATTGTTTTTGTTGACACCCCCGGTATCCACAAACCCAACCATAAATTAGGTAAAATTTTAAATGAGGGTGCTTACTATAGCATTAATGATGTCGATATTATTTGTTTTTTAGTCGATGCCATTAAAGGCTTAGGTTCTGGTGATAAATATATTATCGAAAAATTTCAAGAAATAAATAAACCCGTAATTTTAGTCATTAATAAAATAGATGGTCTTTCTCATGATGAAATATTTAATAAAATTTTAGAATATAAAGATTTATATAAGTGGAATGAAATTGTTCCCATTTCGGCTTTAAAAAATCGCAATACTGACGAATTAATTAAAGTCTTAAAGAAATATTTACCTGATAATATTAAATATTTTGAAGATGATATGATTACTAATAAAAGTACTTCATTTATGATTAGTGAACTAGTAAGAGAAAAAGTTTTTAATTTAACTCATGAAGAAGTACCCCATTCTGTAACCTGCATTACCGAAAATATTATCAAAGATAAAGACAAAAGGATTATTAATGTGGCCATTATTGTTGATAGAGATTCCTTAAAGAAAATTATTATCGGTAAAAATGGCGAAATGTTAAAAAAAATAGGCACTAGTGCTAGACACGATATTGAAAAGTTGTTAGGTACTAAAGTCTATTTAGAACTTTATGTTAAAACTATAAAAAAATGGCGTGATAAAGAAAAATATTTAAATGAATTAGGATATAATGATTTCTTGGAATAATTATATTCTTTTTAAATTATGTATTTTCTTTGCATTTTCGCATATAATGTGTTATTATATAAACCTCAGGAGATGATAAAAATGGAAAATCCCGTTAGAAATAATGTAGAAACTATGTTAGATGAAGAAATAGAAAGTTATTTAAACCTCGATCCTAAAGGGCTATATATAACTGGCTCAGAAATTGCCTTACAATTTTTCTCTCAGGAAGAACTTAAACAATTAGAACAGCAACTTGACTACATAGACCATACTTTGCTAAGTTTAATTTTTTTAATTGATGAAAATGAAGTGTTATCATTAGACGATAGTACTAAACATCTTACCGATAGTATCATTGTTAGTAAAGGAAAAAATGGATATATCTTTATCAAAAACAGTCAAGATGGTCATCCTGTAATGTTTGATGTTATTGATAAGGATCACTCTTCTTATCCTGAATTTGAATATGAGCTATCTCGTTTCTTTAAAGCGGATATACTAGATAGTGCTTCATCAGTTCAAAGTTTACCCACTAACGAAAAAGGTTATCAAAAAACTTTTTCCCATTGTGAATAAAAAATTAAATTGCGCCCCAATATAATAATAGGAGCGTGATAAAAATGGATTTACTTTGGAGTTTATTTGAAAAAACAGGGAAAATAGAGTATTATTTAAAATATAAAGAGCAAATGAAAAAAAAGAGGTAAAATCATGGTTGAAGTAGAAGGAATCGTTGTTAGTGAAACAAATTATAGTGAAACATCTAAAATATTAAATGTCATGACTAGAGAATATGGTATAATTGGTGTCATTTCAAAAGGATGTCGTAACATCAAAAGTTCCCTTAGAAGTGTGTCCAATAAACTAACCTACGGTAAGTTTATTATTTATTATAAGGAAAATAAGCTTTCAACTTTAACTGAAGTTAGTATTATTAATCCTTTTAATGATTTAAAAAAAGATATTACTAAAATCAGCTATGCTTCCTATCTACTGGAATTAAGCCAGCAAGTTTATAAACAAAATAATAATGAAAATATTTTTAATTTGTTGATTAGTGCTTTAGAAAAAATCAATGAAGGTTATGATCCTTTAGTTATTATGAATATAATTGAACTTAAATATTTAGATTATTTAGGTGTTATGCCAATTATTGATAGCTGTGCCGTTTGCGGAAAGAGACAAAATATTGTTACTTTATCTAGTTTTAAAGGCGGTTATATTTGTCAGGATTGTTACCACAACGAAAAAATTGTTAGCGATAAAACTATTAAATTAATTAGAATGTTTTATTATGTTGATTTAGCTAAAATAACTAAACTAAGTATTAGCCAAGCGACCAAAAATGAGATAAATATGTTTTTAAATGACTACTACGATAGATATACTGGTCTTTATTTAAAAAGTAAAAAATTTATTAGGGATCTGCAAAAATTAGAATGCTAATATTTTGACATGTAATTACCTTAGTGTTATAATATGTCCTCATATGAGGGGATGAATCATGGAAGGTAATTATTTTTATTTAAAATATGGGCAGGATATTCACCGCTTTTTAGAAAATGAATTTATTACAGGTTACAATGAAGCTTATAAATTTTATATTTTTCACGGTAATTTAAATGTTCCTTTAGATTACACTGTTAATAGCTATAAACTAGGTCATTTCTTAGAACTTATTTGTCAAATAAAAGATGAACTCACAGCTAATCAAAGGGCCATGTTTGAGATTATCGATATTAATTGGGATTATGATTATCCTAAGGAAGAATATAAAAAGCCAAATAGGCCCTGGGAAGAAAAATATGCTTTAGCTAAAAAATTTTATCATAAACATCATCACTTAAAAGTTCCTAACAATTACAAAATAGGTCTTATTGATCTAGGCTCATGGATAGCCACTCAACGTACTACTGAAAAAAAAGGTATATTGCATTATCATAAAATGGAAAAATTAGATAATTTGCACATGATTTATAGTTTTGATCATTTAGAAGAGATTGTTAGAGTTTCTACTTTATCAAAAGGAGCCCTTGCTATTCCTGAAGATTATTTACTAATTTCTCCTTTTAGTAATAGTTATAATCCATTTATCAAAAAGCCTAAGTATACTTATCATAATGCTCAATTACCTTTTTTTAAAACACGACCGATATATCCCAAATATTATGAAAAACATTTAGATATGGAATGCTGTCAGGAGGATTTAACCAAAAAAGTTATTATTTCGGACATTAGAACATTATTAAAAATGGTGAGCATAGCTGATTTAAATCAGCTTAATATTGATAACCTTAATGATAAATCAATAATAGAATTATTAGCCATCAAAAATAATTTATTGGAAACATTATCAACTCAAAAAACAGTTACTGCTAAAAAATTACAAAAACAAGTTGACAAACTTTTATAAATATCATAAAATGTAAATATATTTAGAGGCGAAGATGGGCTTG
>CALVRF010000050.1 GCA_944358495.1 uncultured Bacilli bacterium | reverse complement strand
ACCACTCCTCCCCGTTCTTAGTTTTTTTTCTAAAACCCCCAAACAAAGACGGCAGGCACAGAAGATATTTAGCTTCTCATTAATATCATACGATAAAGATACTACGAATTCCTGCAATAACCCTAAAAAAAATCAAATTTAATTAAATCAAAAATATCTTGCATAAACCAGCAAGATATGATATATTCTAATTAGGGAGGAACCTAGTCTTGAGGTACCTACCGGTTTGTTGGTAAGCACAACTTACTTGTTCCTAAAAACTTAAGTAACTGTGCTTTTTATATTTAACTAACCTTTAAAAGGATGATTAAAAATAATAAGATAATCATGAGTTGGAGAATTTCCGGTAGGTCTTTATCTCTCATAACTATCCCTCCTCCCTGCAGTACTTTTGTTTTACCAAAACCCCCGCAAAGCTGGCAGGCACAGAAGACGCAATGGTCCCTCATTAATATCATACGACATCAAAGAGGCAAATTCCTGCAAGAACAAAAAATAATTAAAAAAACGAACCTTTATTTTTAGTTCGTTTTTTCTTTGATTATATTTTTACTACATAAATAAGTAATTAAGAAGTAACCTCCATAAATAATAACAATAAAGATAGAGGTCATAATAATCGAAGGAAGTAACTCTTCACTACCAAAAGTTGATAAAATATAATTACAGAACATAATACCAAAGATAGAATGAATAATAGCCAAAACTAATGGGAATAGGAAGAAAATAAGAATTTGTCTAAATAAAGCTTTATTGATCATTTTCTCATCGGCTCCGAGTTTTCTAAGCATATTAAAACGATTTTGGTTATCTGTACTTTCAGTTAATTCTTTTAATGCTAATATGGCAGCACTACTCATAAGGAAGATAAGTCCTAAATATAATCCAATAAAAGTTACTAAAGCACCTAGGCCAACACTAGCTTCATAAATAGATATTTTGGTACTGGCGTCTAATTCATAAGCATCGGCATTAGGCTCATTGCCTAAATCCATTATCATGTTTTCAATTTTTTGTTTGCCCTCATCGTCATTTGCTTTATAATTAGCAATTAAATGTTCTTCTTCAAGCATACTTTCATCAACAGCATTATCTGGGACTAAAATAATACCTGTATTAATGTGGTTAGAGCTCATTTCGATAAAGCCGTCTTGGCATTCCACATATTTAGGATTATATGTTTTTCCGTTTAAATCAATCGTAACTCCAGATTTTAAAGCTCTATTTCTAATATCAATCATACTATCAAAGTCAGCAATAATCATATATTCGTTATCTTTTAAGGTGTACTCGGGCTGGTTATATAGTTTAGCTACTTTATTATATTCACTTATTTTAACTAAGGCTTCCGCACTATCTAAATCAATTAAAGGAAACTCTTTTTGGACTTCTTCTAACTGATTACCTAAAGTGGTTCTAAAGGTAATGTCATTAGTCGCATAAATATTTACTTTTGTAATATCTTTAAAATACTTTTGATAATCAAAATTTAAATTAGTTAAAGTTTCTTCAACTGTACTATAAGTATCTTTTACTTGTTCCTCGGTATAACCATTATTTAAACCATAATCTATAGGCATGTTTCTAGTTTTATAAAGTTCAATATCAGCTGGGGCTAAAGTCTGAAGATTCTGGGTCATCGAATTTTTCATCGATAAGGCGGCTGATAAAATACAAATAGTAAAGAACAACATTAAACAAATTATTGTCATCGAAAAGACGGTAGTGTTAATTTTACTACTTACCTGTCTTAAAGTAAAACTATTTAAGCCTTTATAATAAACATTTTTCATATTGGTGACGATTCTTAAAATAAGACCAGATAATGACCAGAAAATAAAGAAAGTGGAAATGGATCCTAAAGCAAGAGGAAGTAAAATACCATTAGCTTCGGTCAATTCATCGATACCAGCAGTTACTAAGTAATAGGCATAACCTAAAGTAATAGCGGCAGCAATAAAGACGGTTGTACAAATAATTGGATTTTTAAGTTTGATTTTTTCGGATTTTTTACTCGCATCTAGTAAATCGATTAATTTACATCTAGAGACATTAATGGTGTTAAAAATCATAACAATTAAATACATAATGCCGAAGTAAATTAAAGTTTTAAGGCAAGCATCAGTAGAAAAAATAAACTCATAATTAGTCATGTCAGCCTCAAACATATTAGCGACTAAAATACTCATGAGCTGTGATAAGCCGGCTCCTAAAATTAACCCAACAATTAGAGAAATAAGACCAATAATCATCGTTTCAAAGAATAAAATCATCGATATTTTTCTTTTACTCATCCCTAAGGTTAAATAAATTCCAAATTCTTTATGTCTTCTTTTCATAAGAAAGCGACTAGCGTAAATAATTAAAAAGCCTAAGATAAAAGCGACGAAAACACTAACGCCGGATAACATACTAGTCATTAACTTAATAATTTCTCTAGTGCTTGAAGTGACATTCATTAATACAGTTTGACTATCAATAGCGTTAAAAACATAAAAGATAGCAACTCCAAGAATTAAGGTAAAAAAGTAAATGGCGTAATCTTTAAAACTTTTTTTGATATTTTTTAAGGATATTTTAAAGGGCGTCATTGACGTCACCACCAAGAAGGGTTACGACATCGATAATTTTGTCAAAGAATTCTTTTCTAGTGTCATCTCCCCTAATAATTTCGTTAAAGATTTTGCCGTCTTTGATAAAAATTACCCTACTTGCATAACTGGCAGCAAAAGAATCGTGGGTTACCATTAAAATGGTAGTATTTAGTTTTTCGTTTAAATAGTTAAAACTTTCTAATAGCATTTTAGATGATTTAGAATCTAAGGCACCGGTCGGCTCATCAGCTAAAACTAAACTAGGATTAGTAATAATGGCTCTGGCGGAAGCTACTCTTTGTTTTTGACCACCAGACATTTGGTAAGGATATTTGTTTAAAACGTTTTTTATTCCTAATTTATTGGCTACTTCATGAACCGCTTTATCAATTTCTTTATAGCTTTTATTTTGAATAGATAAAGCTAAAGCGATATTTTCATAAGCAGTTAAGGTGTCTAGTAAGTTAAAGTCTTGGAAAATAAAGCCGAGTTTTTCTCTTCTAAAACGATTTAAATCGTTTCCTTTTAATTTAGTGATATCTTCATCACCGACATAAATATGACCAGAGGTTACTTTATCAATTGTGGAAATACAGTTTAATAGAGTTGTTTTTCCACTACCGCTCGCTCCCATAATGACGACAAACTCCCCTTCTTCAACATCAAAGGAAATATTGTCGATAGCTTTGGTAAGACTGGATTTGTTACCATAATATTTTTCTATTTTTTGGATTTTTAAAATTTTTGACATACATATTTGCTCCTTTCATTTCCCATTATAGGAGATTTTATGCTTTTTGTCCTTTGTTTAATCTTACATAATATTACAGTTTTGTAAGGTTATTTAGCGATATTTAAAAAATCATTTTTATAGAAAATAATGGTAACTTCAGTAAATTCGTTTTCTTTTGAGTTAATAGTTATTTGATGACCTAATTTTTGACATAATTTTTTGGCAATATATAAACCCATACCTGTTGATGTAGTAATTTTTCTGCCATTACTACCGGTAAACGTTTTATCAAAAACTTTGGGTAAATCACGTTTAGGAATACCAATACCATTGTCGTAAATTTTTAAAAGGATTTTATCTTTTTGGTCTTGGGAACTAATTTTAATTACAGGATTATCCCTAGTATATTTAATACTATTACTAATAATTTGATTAATAATAAACCCTAACCATTTGGCATCGGTTAAAACGTCAATATTAGTGTTTTGAACTTCTAGCTCGATATTTTTTTCGAGTAAAATATCTTTATTTTGAATGGCTACATTAGAAATAATTTTATTAAGATTGGTTTCTTTGATTAAATAATCTTTTTCCGCGTTTTCACTACGAACATAATAAAGGACTTGCTCCACATCATCGTCTAATCTTTTTAGTTGGGCACTAACTTTAGGAATGGATAGAGTCTCTTTATTGTGAAGCATGAGATTAATCGATGATAGTGGTAATTTGACTTCATGAATCCACATTTCAATATAATCCTTGAAACTATTAAGATTTAAACGATATTCTTTAACTTTTTCGTTCATTGATTTATTAATTTCATAAAGTGAATCATATAAAATCTCGCCGTCATAGAAAGTTGGCTTAGTTAAGGTTTCGATGATTAAGTATTTTTGGTCTAAATGGTCTAAATTAGCTAAAAACTTACTATAAAATTTATTTTTTCTTAAATAATCATAGATAAGATAGATAATAATGAAAATAAATAAAGTGACATTGACACCGATAATGGCTTCATTATTTACTTTAAAAACACTAAGCATTGCTGAAATGATTAAAGATGTTATTATATATAAAAGAATAAAAACAATTTTATCTTTAAGATAATGACTTATTTTCATAATAAAATATATCCCTGCCCTTTTCTTGTCTCAATAGCGTTTTCATAACCAATTTCTTTTAATTTGGTGCGTAAGCGACTAATATTAACGGTTAAAGCATTATCATTAATAAATTCATTATTATTCCATAAGTCAGTCATTAGTTCATCTCTAGTGACAATATTTCCCTGTTTGGATAATAAATAAGTAAAAATAATCATTTCGTTTTTAGTTAATAAAACTTCAGTATTTTCTTTTTGAATTAAGCCTTTTTGCGGAATTATTTTTAAATCGTGATATGCTAAATTATCGTTTTTATTTTCCATTCGTTTGAAAATAGCGTTTATTCTTAAAAGTAAAATTGTTGGATTATAAGGCTTAGTAATATAATCATCGGCTCCATAACTCATAGATAAAACTTCGTCGGCTTCATTATTACGGCTAGTTACCATAATAACAGGAGTTGTATATTGTTTGCGAATTTTTTGAAGTAGTAATTCCCCATTTATTTTAGGAATATTGATATCTAATAAAATTAAATCGGGTTTTATTTGGACAATTTCATCTAATGGATTATCAAAATCTTGCAATATAAGTCCGTGATAGCCAGAATTATCCAGTAGATCTTTTAACTCATTAGCAATACTTAAATCATCTTCGATAATTAAGATGTTTTTCATAAAGTTCACCTTCTTTATGTCTAATTATAACACGTTTGTTTATTTTTATGAATATCTAGTTTAATTGTTATCATACTATTAAATAAGTGATGTTTATGAAAAAATGTATTATTAATTTAATTATTCCTCTGCTTGTAGGTGGGATTGTTAGTTTAATTATGATGCCATTTATGGATTATAATGAGCTTACTTTACCATTTTTAGCGCCACCAGCTATTTTGTTTCCGATCGCTTGGACTATTCTTTATATTTTAATGGGAATATCAGCTTATATTGTTTGTCTTAATAATAATGATAAAGTGCCTTTGATTTATTATGTCCAGCTTGGCGTTAACGCATTATGGAGTATTATTTTCTTTGTATTTAAGTTACGATTTCTAGCTTTTATTTGGATTATCTTACTAATTATTTTAGTTATTAAAATGATTAAAGAATTTAAAGATATTAATAAAATAGCAGCTTATTTACAAATTCTTTATTTATTATGGATTATCTTTGCGGCTTATTTAAACTTAGAAATTTATATATTAAACTAAAAAATCCGTTATTGGATTTTTTTTAATAAGTCTTCTTTTTCTTCTTTAGTGATAAAAGCGTGATTAATAGCCATAATATTCATTTGTTTAAAATCATTTAAAGTAAAATTAAAGTTTTTATATAGTTTTATATACTCTTCGGTTAAAGTAATATTAGAAACAGTGCGATTATCAGTATTTATGGAAACTGGAATATTCTTCTTGTAAAAGTTTAATATAGGATGATGGCTATAGGTATCGATAACATTAGTTTGCACATTACTAGTTGGGCATACTTCTAACAAAATATCCTTTTGTCTTATTAACTCTTTGGCCTGCTTATCATTAACAACTTTTATCCCATGGCCTATTCTTTTAGCTCCATAATTAATAGCGGTGATGACAGCTGTTGATGATGATGTTTCACCGGCATGAATAGTAAATGGAATGTGTTTTTCTTTGGCTGTTTTAAATAATTTTTGAAAATTATTTATATCATATTTTATTTCATCGCCAGCTAAGTCAATGGCACATACTCCTTTGTTTAAATATTTTTCGGCTAAATTTATCACATTTAAATTAGTTTCATAATCGTGGTTACGCATTAAACATAAAATTAAATTAGTTTTAACTTCCTCTGATTTTAAGCCTTCTAATATCGCCAAGATAATTTCGTCTAAGGATAAACCTTTATTAATATGCTGCATTGGGGCAAATCTAATTTCAGCATATATAACATTATCGTTTTCTAAATCTTGAATTAAGGTTTTAGCTATTTTTATTAAATTTTCTTTCGTTTGCATTAAACTAATAGGAAAATCAAATTTAGTTAAATATTCGGTAAGGTTTTGGCATTTATCTTTAGCTACCATTTTTTCTTTAATAGTTTCTAATGGTAAATTAGAAAGCTTACTAGCCAAATCTAAATTAACTGAACCATCTAGGTGCAGGTGAAGTTCTATTTTGGGCATGTTTTTAATATCTTCTATCATAACTCACTCTCCTGCTTTTGATTATACCACAAAAAAGGAAAGCTATTATCTTTTTAGCTCTCCTTTTTTTAATAAATTTAGTAATTTTAAATTTTGAAATATAGAACCAGTATAATTAGAAATGCCATTTTTACTAGCAATTTTCGTGCGATTAGTAAATGAACTATCAACACCGATGCTCTTTAGGCCGTCGACAAATGATAAACCTTTGTAAGTGGCTCTAGGATAATAACTACTTTCGTAATTACCTTGGAGACGTTTTAATAAGTTTAAATTTTGAACGGCAGTGCCGGTATAATTATCAGTAAAGCCAGCTTCTTCATAAAGTTTTTTACGGGAATCAAATGAGCTGTCATAACCGACACTTTTTAGAGCATCAACAATAGAATCACCAGTATAATTACTTAAATTAGGCAACGTATTGGTTTCTGGAGTGTCTGGAGTAGTACTACCCTCACGATTAGAGAAAATATCGCGATATAAAATATTCATATCAACGTTACCACTAATACCATTTACTTTACCACTTGATGTATACTGCCACATGTCATATTTACCATCATAGGTATTTACAGTATTATACTGAGCCACCCAAATGGTAAATCTTTGTTCTAAAGTAGCACTATCTAAATGTGTAGTTAACCAATATTTATTGGCATAAATACCAGCCCAATAACCAGCTTCTTCAATTTTTTTACAAAAGGCACTGCACATTTCAGTTAAAGTTTGTTTGCTTAATGTAGTTTGGGTTTTATCTTCAATATCATAATAAACAGGTAAGTTAAGGTTACGATTATTTAGCCATTTTAAAACAGTATCTGCCTCTCTCTCGGCTTCACTAACATTTAACGCATAAGAATATAAATAAACACCAACTGGTAATGCATTATTAATAGCATTTTGGTAGTATTCCTCAAATTTAGGATCTTTTTGATTTTCATACATGCCATAACCTATTCTAATTATAACAAACTCTACACCACTATCTTTAACTTGTTTGAAGTCAATATTACCTTGATATTTTGAAACATCAATACCTCGGTATTCCACATTATTCCTCCTCTCTACTCTTTTATATTCTAAATAAAAAAAATAGGAACTGTATGTACCTATTTATGGTGACTAAAATGCTCTAATAAACCTAAATGGGGTTCTGAGCTTTGGGCTTGCCAAGTTATTTTTTCACTTTGTTCATCATAATCTTTAACATATTGCGATAAATAAGGATTAGCCATAATTTCTTGGGTGGCTTCTATGGTCCTTTTATTGGGGGTTATTGGTAAATTTAACATAGAACCAAGCATATATTGATAAGCTCTAAATTGTTTTCTAGTGACAACGCCTTTCCAGGTAGCCATAAAAACTTTAGCTTGTTTTAATGCTTTAGCTTGCTCGGTGGTAGCCATTGTTTTATATGTTTGGCAAATAACAATATATTCCTTTATTTGAAACAATTTAATAGAAAGGTCTAAGTTTAATCTTCTTATATAATTTTTACGTCTACGCTCTGTTAATGATTCTATTTCAAGTTTAATATCAAATGGTTTAAAATTTTCATTATTTAATTCTTGGTTTAATTGTTCAACTATTGTTAAAATATCGGAATACGGAATTTGGGGTTTGGGAAATATATCATTGGACATTAATAACACCTCTTATTTATTGGAAATAAAAACCTTTGACTAAAGCAAAGGTAATAAACATAAATGGCGGAGTAGGAGGGATTTGAACCCTCGCGCCAGTTGCCCGACCTACACCCTTAGCAGGGGCGCCTCTTCAGCCTCTTGAGTACTACTCCATTTGGCTTACGAATATCATTTTACCGTAAATAAGGGCCTATGTCAAGTCATTATTGTAACTTAAATATGACAAAAGACTCATTTAATTTTGAGTCTTTTGATTATTATTATTTGGCATAGCTTCAGTAGTAATAACTTCTTTCATTTTTTTTACTTCTTTAGTGTTTTGATTAGCTTTACTATTTTGATTTTTATTTTGATTAGTATATGGTGAAGCTACATTTTTTTGATTATTTTCTTTTTGCATAATCTTTCCCCTTTCGTTAATAGTTTTAACAAAAGTTTAAAGATTATACTAATTTTTATATGCATACTAGGAAATTAACAATTACTAATATCATCTATCTTGTTTCATATTAATATATTTATTTAATTCTTCGATTAAATAATCGCAGACTAAAGATGTCATTTCAGTAATATCATTATTTTCATTATAACTTTTAAAAGCGGCATAATAACGTCTTCGATCTTTATATTTGATATTGATAGGAACATAACCATTTTTCATTAATTCAAAATTAAGAATTAATCTTCCAGTACGACCATTGCCATCTAAAAAAGGATGAATGGTTTCAAATTTTAAATGAAACATAGTTATTTTTTCTATTAAAGATAATTGTTTTTCTTCTTTATACCAATTAATTAGGTTTTCCATATTAGGTTTGATTAAATATGGCTCTGACATTTGGGCATTAGTTCCAAGAATTTTAACAGGGACATTTCTATACTTACCTTTAGCTTCCGGTCTATCCATTAAAACTAAACTATGGATATTAAGTATTTCGTCTTCATCTAATTCGTGCTTTTGTTTTACTAAATTTTCGATATAACAATAAGCCTCTTTATGACCAATAGCAGATAAGTGTTCGTTTAAAGGCTTTTCGGCGATAGTAATATTTTCTTTTAAAACTAAAGCGGTTTCTTCTAATGTCATGGTACTACCTTCAATAGCGTTAGAATCATAGGTATATTCAATCATAAATTCTTCGTCTAATCTTTTTAGTTCATCTTCGGTAAAGGGCCTTAAAGTATTTAATTTGTTTTTTAATTCTTCGACCTTTTTTAACTTTTCTTGCATAATTTTTCGCCTCGCTTAAATATATTGTATCAAACCTTTGAAGTGAAGTCTAGAAAAAACTCATATTATCTAATTTTAATATGAGCTTCTCTTAATTGTTTTTCGGTTATTTCTGATGGTGCCCCCAT
>CALVRF010000049.1 GCA_944358495.1 uncultured Bacilli bacterium | reverse complement strand
GCTTGACATTCATATAATAAGGTGGTATATTAATTATGCATTTGATTAGGGATTTACTTAGGTAAATCTTTAATTAAGATGAAAAATGAAACACCTGGATATGTGTAAAGAAGGGAGGACTAATATGCCAACTATCAATCAACTAGTTAGAAAGAGAAGACAAAGTAAAACCAAAAAGAGTAAATCTCCAATGTTAGGAATTGGATTAAATAGTAAAGATAATAAAACTACAAAAACTAATTCTCCACAAAAACGTGGTGTATGTACTCGTGTTGGAACAAAAACACCTAAGAAGCCAAACTCAGCTTTGAGAAAATATGCTCGTGTTAGACTTTCAAACGGGAAAGAAGTAGATGCTTATATTCCTGGAGAAGGTCATAATTTACAAGAACACAGCGTTGTCTTAATTCGTGGTGGACGTGTAAAAGACCTTATCGGTGTTCGTTATCACGTAATCCGTGGAACAATGGATACTGTTGGAGTTGATAAACGTCGTCAAGGACGTTCTAAATATGGTACTAAGAAACCAAAGGGAAATAATTAATAGTTTGAAGGGAGGATTAATATGCGTAAAAGACGTGCGACAAAAAGAGATGTTTTACCAGATCCAGTCTACAATTCAAAGTTAGTTACTAAGTTAATTAACCAAATCATGTTAGATGGTAAAAAAGGAACTGCTCAAACAATTCTTTATAAAGCTTTTGACATCGTTAAAGAAAAAACTGGTGAAGAACCAACAGTTATTTTCGATAAAGCAATGACAAATATTAAACCAGCTTTAGAAGTTAAAAGTAGACGTGTTGGTGGCGCTAACTACCAAGTACCGATCGAAGTTAAAGCTGATAGAAGTCAAGCTCTAGGTTTACGTTGGTTAGTACAATATGCTCGTTTAAGAGGTGGCCATTCAATGGCTGAAAACTTAGCTAACGAAATTATTGATGCTTCAAACGGCGTTGGAGCTGCTGTTAAAAAACGTGAAGATACTCACAGAATGGCCGAAGCTAATAAAGCCTTCGCTCATTATAGATGGTAATTTTAAGAAAGGAAAAGAAATATGGCTCGTGAATATAGTTTAGAACATACCCGTAATATAGGAATTATGGCCCATATCGATGCCGGAAAAACTACTTGTACCGAAAGAGTTTTATTCCATACCGGAAAAATCCACAAAATTGGTGAAACTCACGACGGTGAAGGTACCATGGACTGGATGGACCAAGAAAAAGAACGTGGTATTACTATTACTTCAGCTGCCACTACTGCTTACTGGAAAGGCTATAGATTAAACATCATTGATACTCCAGGTCACGTGGACTTTACAGTTGAAGTACAAAGAAGTTTACGTGTATTAGATGGTGCTGTGGCACTTATCGATGCACAAGCTGGTGTTGAACCTCAAACCGAAACTGTATGGCGTCAAGCTGATGACTATAAAGTTCCGCGTATGATTTTTGCCAATAAAATGGACAAAATGGGTGCCAGCTTTGAATATAGTTTAGATACTATTGATAAATTATTAGGCGTAAATGCCAAAGCTATTCAGTGGCCTATTGGTGCTGAACATGAATTTAATGGGATCATTGATTTAGTTACTAAAACAGCTTATAAATACGATGGTGAACAACATGAAAACCCAGAAATTATCGATATTCCTGAAGATTTAGTTGACATCGTTGAAGAGAAGAGAACGGAATTAATTGAAGCTGTAGCTGAATTTGATGATGAATTAATGAATAAATATTTAGAGGGTGAAGAAATTTCTGTTGACTTAATTAAAAGAGCTATCAGAAAAGGAACATTAGCTGTGGAATTCTTCCCAGTTATGTGCGGAACCGCTCTAGGTAATAAAGGTGTAAAACTATTACTAGATGCCGTTATCGATTATATGCCAGCACCTACTGATATCGAAGCTATTAAAGGTGTTGATATGAATGGTAAAGAAATTGAAAGACACCCAAGTGATAGTGAACCATTTAGTGCTTTAGCTTTTAAAGTAATGACGGACCCATTCGTGGGAAAACTTACATTCTTTAGAGTTTATTCAGGACACTTATCAAGTGGTTCATATATCTTAAATGCCACTAAAGATAAGAAAGAAAGAATCGGCCGTATCTTACAAATGCACGCTAATGACCGTAAAGAAATTAGTGAAGTATTTACTGGAGATATTGCTGCTGCCGTTGGTTTGAAAGATACGACAACTGGTGATACTTTATGTGATGAAAAACATGCTTGTATTTTGGAAAGTATGGAATTCCCAGAACCAGTTATCCAATTAGCTATTGAACCAAAATCTAAAGGTGATCAAGATAAAATGGGCTTAGCTTTACAAAAATTATCTGAAGAGGACCCAACGTTTAAAGCTTCAACTGACCCAGAAACAGGTCAAACCATTATTGCTGGTGTTGGAGAATTACACCTAGATATTATCGTTGACCGTATGAAAAGAGAATTTGGTATCGAAGCTAATATTGGTAAACCACAAGTTTCTTATCGTGAAACTATTACCCAAGCTGCTGATTGTGAAGGAAAATATATTAAACAATCAGGTGGACGTGGACAATATGGACATGTATGGGTTAAATTTGAACCAAATCCAGATAAAGGGTACGAATTCGTTGATGCTATCGTTGGCGGTGTCGTACCAAGAGAATACATCCCAGTTGTTGATAAAGGCCTTCAAGATGCTCTTCAAACAGGGGTTCTTGCTGGTTATCCAATGGTTGATGTTAAAGCAACATTGTTTGATGGTTCATACCATGATGTTGACTCATCAGAAATGGCCTTCAAAGTTGCGGCTTCATTAGCCTTAAAAGAAGCTAAAAATAAGTGTAAACCAGTATTATTAGAACCAATCATGAAGGTAAATGTTAGAGTTCCAGATGAATATCTAGGAGCTGTAATGGGTGATATTACTGCTCGTCGTGGACGTCCATTAGGTCAAGAATCAAAAGGTAATAGTTTATCATTAGATGCTATGGTACCACTTTCAGAAATGTTTGGTTATGTAACTAGTTTACGTTCAAACACTCAAGGTCGTGGTAATTACACTATGACATTTGATCATTATGAACAAGTTCCTAAGAACATTGCTGATGAAATAATCAAAAAAAATGGCGGAAACTAAGCTAAAAGGCTTGAAATTTTAGCTTAGTACTGCTAAAATGTATATGAAACAAATAAAGGAGGAAAATTTAAATGGCAAAAGAAAAATATGACCGTTCAAAACCACATGTTAACATTGGTACAATCGGACACGTGGATCACGGTAAAACTACATTAACTGCTGCTATTAGTAGCGTACTTGCAAAGAAAGGTTTAGCTAAATTCGAAGACTATGCAGACATCGATAAAGCACCTGAAGAAAGAGAACGTGGTATTACAATCAATACTGCACACATCGAATATGAAACAGATAAAAGACACTATGCTCACGTAGACTGCCCAGGCCACGCTGATTATGTTAAAAACATGATCACTGGTGCTGCTCAAATGGATGGAGCTATCTTAGTTATTGCTGCTACAGATGGACCTATGGCTCAAACTCGTGAACACATCTTATTATCACGTCAAGTTGGAGTACCTCGTATGGTTGTATTCTTAAATAAATGTGATATGGTTGATGATGAAGAGTTATTAGACTTAGTTGAAATGGAAGTTCGTGAATTATTAACTGAATATGGCTATGATGGAGATAATACTCCAATCATCAGAGGTTCAGCTTTAAAAGCTCTTGAAGGTGATCCTGCTTATGAAGAAAAAATCATGGAACTTATGGATGCTGTTGATAACTGGATCGAAACTCCAGCTAGAGACACTGACAAACCATTCTTGATGCCAGTAGAAGACGTATTTACTATTACTGGTCGTGGAACAGTTGTTACTGGACGTGTTGAACGTGGACAATTAAAACTTAATGATGAAGTAGAAATAGTTGGTTTAAAACCTACTAGAAAATCAGTTGTAACTGGTATCGAAATGTTCAGAAAACAATTAGACATGGCAGAAGCTGGAGACAACGCTGGATTATTACTTCGTGGTGTTGCTCGTGAAGATGTTGAACGTGGTCAAGTTGTTGCTAAGCCAGGTTCAGTTACTCCACATACTAAGTTCAAAGCTCAAGTTTATGTACTTAGTAAAGAAGAAGGTGGAAGACATACTCCATTCTTCAGTAACTATCGTCCACAATTCTACTTCCGTACAACTGATGTAACTGGTGTTATTGAATTACCTGAAGGTGTTGAAATGGTAATGCCAGGAGATAATGTTGAAATGACAGTAGAATTAATCGCACCAATCGCTATTGAAAATGGTACTAAATTCTCAATCCGTGAAGGTGGTAGAACAGTTGGTGCTGGTAACGTCTCAGAAGTTATTAAATAATTAAATTGAAGCCAGAGAATTTCTCTGGTTTTTATGTTGGGAAAATCTTGTTATGAAAATGTTATTAGTGTATATTAATAATAGGAGGAAAAAATATGAAACGAAAATTAGATACCCCTATCAAAAATTATGAAAGAAATGTAACGATTATTTTAGTTATTTTAACTTTAATCAGTTTAGTTATTGATTTTCTAATTTATACGGCTATGATATATAATGATGAAATGATTTATAATGTTACAGGTATCCGAAATATTATTGATAGTAGTTGGTTCATGACGATACTTTGGGTAGATAATATTGCTATTTATGTGTCTATTTTATTTTATATTTTTGGTATTATTGATTCCAAAAAAGATATAATTGTCAAAATTAGTTTTGCTATTTTTGCAGTATTGTCAACTGCTTTAGTTAATATTCAAATTGTAAACATAGTAGCTAGTTTATTTGGTATGTTTTAATAAAAAAAGCCGGATTATTTTCCGGCTTTCCACATATTACTCAAACTAGAAGTTTTACGATACATAAAGTAGAGTGGACTATTAGTGATTAATTCGAAGTCACCAGCATATTCAATTGCTTTCGCATTAAAATTAAGTTTAAATTCATTTAATCCTTTATAAGTTTTATTTGTTTTTTGGATATTGCTAATACCACCTAGATTAAATCTTTTGTATCCCATTTTTGAATATCTTCCCATTAGTTTCCATAATAGTAAATGTTTAGCATTAAAATTTTTGTAATTTTCATCATAACCATCGATGACTAAATAAACTTCTTCATTCCATTTAATTACTAATGCCGATGATAGAATTATACCATTTGGATGTTCCCTTAGGTATTTGGTGGCAATGACTAACTGATTTTTATAATCTTCGAATATTTTGTCAACTTCCATTTTACGGTTGATTATTTTGTCATTTTTACCTTTGTTGTTTATTAATTCATTATTTAGTTTATGACTAAGTTTTTCATATTTGGAATATAAACTTTGGGTTATTTGTAAATATTCAGTTGTATCTAATTTACTATAATAAAAGTCAATCATATTGTCTTTATTGAAAAAATTATATAGATGTTTAAAATATTCTAAGTCTCTAGGGTATTTATTTTTGGTTTGTAAATATAGATAATCTAAATTATTAATATTTCCGTGATATACCTTAATTCCATCACGAGAAGCTTTCCTTATTTTGGTTCTAAAAGGTTTCTTAATATTTGCAAATATTTTAGTATATGGTAAATCAATGTTGACTACAGCTTCAAATCTAGGTTTAATAGCTTCAAAATAATTATTATAACCCAAATGATAAAAACCGATTTTTTTTAAATGATTAAAAATATTCTCGTAATTCGGATTATTACCAATAATTTTATAATTAGCATCATAAACTTTTTTTATGATTAAAGGGCTTATTTTTAGAGCTACAATATCTCTTTTTCCTAAAAAACGTTTAACTTCCTTAGTAAATGTTTCGACTAAAGAAAAATTATTAAAATCTATTAAGAAACCTCTAGGAGCAAAAGCATATTTAAAACCATTTATTTTTCTTACTAAAATCAAACTAGCGGCTTTTAGAATGTTATCATCAACTAAGCCTAAAAAGAAAGTATCAAAATCTTCTTCATTCATGGTAAAGGCATATTCGGTTGTTTGATAAATAGAAGACGGTCTAAATTTTTGACTAAAAGCTTTAAACTCAGCATTAGTAAGTTGTTTTAATTCCATATACTTTCCTCCTTTCGTTTTACGACTATATTATAACACAACTGAAAAAAATAAGCCATTAATTTGACTTATTTTCGCATTTCTTATAGCTATCACACATGGTAGCTTCTTTTGTCTTTTCTGGGTTACAATGACAAACCTTGATTTCTTGTAATGTGCATAATTCATTTTCTTGATTATATTTACAATCCTTAACGGTACATTTGATTTTTGAATTTTCCATGATTACCTCCTTCATTAGTAATATGGAAACATTTTTAGGAAATATTCATAAACTTTGTAAAAAGTTAATATATTTATATTGGTGATGATATGGACAAGGTTGGAATTGCACGTGGTCTTTTTTACTATTATTATGGGGATATATGGAAGTTTTTCTTGGATTATTTAAAAGTTCCATATATTGTTAGTCCAAACACAAATAAGGAAATTATGATGAAGGGAATTAAAAAATCTAATGATGAGATGTGTTTAGCATTTAAAACATATTTAGGTCATTTATGTTATTTGGAAGACAAGTGTACTTATTTTTTAGTTCCTAGAATAGATAATTATGGATTAGATAACCAGACTTGTACAAATTTTATTGCTGCTTATGATATTGTATATAATTTGTTTGATAAAAAAGTTTTAAATTATAATATTAATTTAAATAAAAATGAAACTTTAAAAAAAGGTTTGGTTAATATAGGAATGGAACTTGGCAAAAGTAAAAAAGAATGTTTGGATGCTTATAAATATGCTTTAAATAAAGCTAGAGAAAAGAAAAGTAGGGAAATTACGATTAATTTAAATAAACTTAATAGTACAAAAACTAAAATTTTATTAATTAGTCATCCATATAATATTTATGATGATTTGATTGGAAAGGATATTATTAAATATTTAGAAAAAAATGATGTTGAGGTTATTTTTAGTGATAAGTTTGACGAGAAGATTACTAATAAACTTGGAACTTCTTTAGCTCCAGAGTTATATTTTAAATATTCTAAAGAAAATGTGGGAGCGATTATGTATGCGAAAGACAAGATTGATGGGGTGATTTTTTTATCAGCTTTTCCTTGTGGTCCAGATTCCTTGGTTAATGAATTAGTCATGCGGAAAATAAAGATTCCTTATATTAATATTGTTTTAGATGATACAGCTTCTTTTACAGGTACAGAAACAAGGCTTGAAAGTTTTATCGATATGCTTAGGAGGGTAACTAATGACTAAAGTATCTTTTCCGTTAATGGGGGATTATTATGTTCCGGCGAAGTTTTTGTTAAACCATATTTTAAAAGTAGAAGTGATAGAACCGCCTTTTATTAGTAATAAAACGATTGAATTAGGTTCTAAATATAGTCCAGAATTTGTGTGTACACCTTTTAAATATACTTTGGGAACAATGATTGAATCAATAGAAAAAGGTGCGGATACATTAATTCAAATGGGTGGAGGTTGCCGTTATGGTTATTATGCCAATGTTCAAAAGGAAATTTTGGATAATTTAGGTTATGATGTTAGAGTTATTAATTTAGTAACTAAAGGGCAGATGGATATTGGACGAATTTATAGGCTACTTAAAGAAATTGACCCGAAAGTTAGTAAGTTGCAAACGGTTTATTATAGTTTTTTAGTAATTAAAATGGTTAAGTATATGGATTTGATTGATGATTATATTAGAGCTAATATAGGTTTTGAGATTAATGATGGTGAATTTTTAGAAGTTAGGAATTTGATGTTAAATGATTTTGCCAAAGTTAAAAATTATCGTGAGTTAAGGCGATTATATAAAGATTATTTTTGGCGTTTTAAAAAGATTAAAGTTCGTAAGCCGGATAACTGTTTAAAAATTGGAATTATTGGGGAACTGTATACGATAATGGAGCCTTTTTCTAATTATTTTTTGGAAAAGGAATTGGCAAAAAATCATATTGAGATTAAAAGATTTACTACAGCTCATTATTTGCTCTTTGAAAAGGCATTTAAAATAAAGAAGTATATTAAATATGTAAAGAAGTATATTAAATATCCAATGGGTGCGGATGCGAGTGATAATGTGGCCCGAACTAAATATTTGTGTGAACATGGTTATGATGGTATTATTCATATTAAATCTTCTTTTTGTACACCAGAAATTGGAGCCATGCCAATAATTAGTAAGATTGCAGGAGAATATGATGTTCCAGTGTTGTTTTTTAGCTTTGATGCGAATACATCAGAAACCGGTATAAAGACGAGGTTAGAAGCTTTTTATGACATGTTAGAAATGAGGAGAGAAAAATGAAAGATGGTTATTTAGGTGTAGATATTGGTTCAATATCGACTAAAGGGGTAATTATTGATGATAAAAATAATATTATTGCTTCTTCTTATATTTGGACTGAAGGTAATCCTGTTAAAGCAGTTAGGCAGTTAATTAATAATTTGAAAAAAGATTTACCTTCTGATTATCAAATTAGAGGAATTGGGACAACTGGGAGTGCACGAAAATTAATTGGTCTGATGCTTCGTGCTAATATTGTTAAAAATGAGATAACTGCGCATGCGGTAGGAACTTTAACTTTTTATCCTAATGTTAGAACTATTTTGGAAATTGGCGGTCAAGATTCCAAAATAATTTTGCTTAGAAATGGAATTATTACTAATTATGCAATGAATACCTTATGTGCGGCGGGGACTGGTTCGTTTTTATCTAGTCAGGCTAAAAGGCTAGGATTAGATGTTAATGAGTTTGGAAAGTATGCTTTAAAATCGAAAAATCCAGTTAAAATAGCAGCAAGATGTACTGTGTTTGCTGAATCAGATTTAGTTCATAAAGCACAGGTAGGATATCCAAAGGAAGATATTATTGCAGGGCTTTGTAAAAGTATTGTTTTAAATTATTTGAATAATGTAGGCAAAGGAAAGAAAATAGAATCACCAATTATTTTCCAAGGTGGTGTTTCTAAGAATGAAGGGGTGGTTAAGTATTTTAAGGAGGTTTTAAACGAAGATATTATTGTTGATCCTAATAGTCATTTAATGGGGGCAATTGGAATTGCGGTATTAGCGCGAAAAAATAAAGTTGGTCATGTTTATAATTTAGAGATGACTAATGTAAAATTTGATACTAAGGCTATAGAATGTCATAGATGTCCTAATAATTGCGAGTTACTTAGAATTTATCGAAATAATGAATTGGTTGACTCTTGGGGAAGTAAATGTGGAAAGTATTAAGTCCAAAAAGAAGAATTTTGGATTTTTTTGTAATTTTATGGCGAAAATGCTTGACAAAATGGGGGGGATGCTAGAACTGTAGTATAAAAAATAGACAAGGTTAAACAGTAGTTTAAAGTTTAAGGTAAGTGTAACAATGAGAGAGAGAAAAAAGAAAAGAATAATAATCATATCAATGATAGGACTACTATTTGTGATGGCATCAGGTTACGCAGCTTTTAGAACCAATCTCGATATCAAAGGAACAAGCTCAATAAATAGTAATTGGGATATAAGAATAACCAATGTAACAGAAGCTAATAAAAATGGTGATGCCGAAACAGTATCAACCAATTTTAGTGATTTAACAGCTTATATGGAAGCTAATTTGTATAATAAAGGTGATTTTGT